>JAEXNS010000110.1 GCA_023439605.1 Bacillota bacterium
ATTTCAAGCAGTCGGTGTTAATGGCGAAGAGGTTCCACCCGTTCCCTTTCCGAACACGGAAGTTAAGCTCTTCAGCGTTGAAAATACTTGGTTGGTGACGACCTGGGAAGATAAATCAATGCCGACATTCAATTAGATATTGGAGTTTTAAGACTCCAATAACTCTACTATATTTGATTTTTAAAGATTAAATGGACTTAGCCACTATTTAAATTTGCACCATTAGCTCAGTCGGTAGAGCAACTGACTCTTAATCAGTGGGTCCTGGGTTCGAGCCCCCGATGGTGCATTCCAATCGGCCCGTTGGTCAAGCGGTTAAGACTCCGCCCTCTCACGGCGGCATCACGAGTTCGATTCTCGTACGGGTCATAAGTTTTACTACCCTATATAAAATTGTATAGGGACCATTAGCTCAGTTGGTTAGAGCAACCGGCTCATAACCGGTTGGTCCGGGGTTCGAGTCCCTGATGGTCCACCATAGAAAAACACATGGATTTTTATTCATGTGTTTTTCTATGTATATTTTTATATTCTAAAGGAGTTAAATTAAATTGTTCTTTAAATTGTCTGGTAAAGTGTGCATAATGTTTATAACCACATTGTTCAGATATACTTACCATATTTAAGTTGGTATTTAAAAGTAAGTTTACTGCATATTGCATTTTGCTATTAATTAAATCTTTAATAAAAGAAACTCCAAAATATTTTTTATATTTATGTTGAAAATTTGATTTACTCATTCTTAGTTCATGGGCTGTACTATCAACAGTTCTCATTTCATATGGGCGACTATATATTTTATTTCTGATAGTAGCAAGCATTTCATAATGATTATGTTGAATAATTAAAGAAGAACTTTGAATTTGCTCAGATACTTTATTGAAAATCAAAAAAATATATTTATATATACTATCATCTTTGTATAAATTATTTGAGTATAATTCATAAGAAAGTGATTTTATACAAAAACTTAAGAAGTTTAAATTGTTTAGAATTATAGGAGTATCAAAAGGTATTTTTCTAGATAAAAAATCTTCTTCCTCATCATTTTCAAATAAAAAGTGTATCCAATCATTTGAAAAAGTTTGCTGAGGAATGCAACGATAAAATTGAGGGCTATCTTTTTTATAAATAAAAAAAGAATTCATAGGAACATGAACATCTTTTCCATTTAAATTAAAAATGGAATCAGTCTTTAATAATAGTAGTAGATAGTCGCCACTGCCATTTGGTCTATCAATAAAAAAATCTGCATCATGGCAATGGTTATAGCCAACATTAATAATAATCATAAGGCACCTCTTTTGCACAAAAGTTAATAATATGTGTATTATATATCATTTACATTCAATTGTCAATACTATATAATAAATATATAATAATAAATATGTAAACATACAAAATGAACAAAAAATAAAGCGTATCAATCTATTTAATAGTACATTTTTAATTTATTGAATTTAAAATCGTAATTGTTCTAGAATATTTTACAAAAGTATGTTAAGCATTAAGAATATTATCTATATGTTTTAAGGAGGATTTTATGAAATCAAAAAAAGGATTTTGGAGAAGATGTTTATCTTCAGCAATAGCATTAGTTTTACTAGCATCTAGTTCGTCATTTGTTAATGTTACTGATATTTATGCAGCAGGTGGTAACCTGATTAGTAATTCAACTTTTGATAGTGGCGTTACAAATTGGGGAACGTATATGGATGGTGGCGGAAGTGCTACTTTAGCGTCTGAAAATGGAAAATTGGCATTGAAAATAAAATCTGTTGGTACTTTAAATTATGGTGTTCAGGTGTTTTTTGATGTTATCCCTTTATATCAGAATGGTGTATATCGTTTAAGATATGATATATCATCAACAGTTGATAGAGATGTAGAAGGTATGATACAGCAAAATGGTGGAACTTATCAAGCATATACATGGAAGGGATTAAGTATAACGAAAGAACCCCAAACTGTAGACTATACTTTTACAATGGAAAAAGAAACTGATATTATGACTAAGTTAGCATTTAACTGTGGAAATCAAGGTAGTGCTTTAGGTGAACATACAATATATTTAGACAATGTTATATTGGAACTTGTGGATGATAGTAAAGTTGAATATCCTTCTTCTACTGCAAATGAAGACCAAATTATGATTAATCAATTAGGTTATAAGACATCAAGTAAAAAAATAGCTGTTTTTAGAAATATAAATGGAAATAATAAATTTTCTGTTGTGAATGCAGATAATGGAGAAGTTGTTTATAGTGGCTCAATTTATGGTGAAAAACAAAATAATAGTGCGAAAGAAATAAATTATTATGGTGATTTTTCTGAGATAATTACACCAGGTAACTACTATATCAGCTGTGGAAACTTAAAAAAATCATATACTTTTAAAATTGGTGAAAATATTTACAATAATTTACTTGATGATTCTGTAAGAATGATGTATTTACAAAGATGTGGGATACAAATAGAAGATGCTTTATTTGGACATCCAGCATGCCATACTAGTAATGCTGTAGTTTATGGTACAAACAAAACCATAGATGTTAGTGGTGGTTGGCATGATGCAGGGGACTATGGAAGATATGTTGTGCCGGCTGCGAAAACGATTGCAGACTTGCTATATGCATATGAGGCAAATCCTAAAGTTCATAGCGACAGCATAGGGATACCTGAAAGCGGAAATGGAATACCGGATATACTTGATGAAACACGTTATGGATTGACATGGATGTTTAAAATGCAAGCAGAAACAGGTGGAGTATACCACAAGGTTACGTGTGCAAATTTCCCAGGTTATATTATGCCTCAAGATGAAAAAGGAGAACTTATAGTAACCCCTGTTACTACTACAGCTACAGCTGATTTTTGTGCTGTTATGGCAATGGCATATGAATTTTACTATGATATAGACAAACCATTTGCAGAGAAATGTCTTGACGCTGCAAAGAAAGCTTGGGATTTTCTTGAGAAGAATCCAAACTTAATATTTACAAACCCTTCAGGTGTTACAACTGGAGAATATGGTGATATAACCGATTTAGATGAACGTTATTGGGCGGTTGCACAAATGTATAGAGCAACTAAAGAAAGTAAATATTTAGATTTATTAAATAATTTATCTACAAAAAAAGGCTTGGATTGGAGTACGGTAGGCGACTATGGTAATATAGCTTATCTTACTATGGAAAATGTGGATAAATCAACTGCCTTATATCAAAAAATTAAAAGTGCATTCATTACTCAAGCAGATACGTTTGCTACTAGTACATCAAACGATGCATATGGTGTTGCTATTTCTAAGTTTGAATGGGGAAGTAATATGACTGTTGCAAATGCAGGAGTTTTACTTGGTTTGGCATATAAAATTACTAATGATGAAAAATATATAACTTCATCTGAATCAAATTTAAACTATTTACTTGGTAGAAATCCATTATCAATTTGTTTTGTAACAGGATATGGAACTTTGTCGCCTAAAAATCCACATCACAGACCTTCAATGGCGAAAAATAGTGCAATGAAAGGAATGTTAGTTGGTGGTGTAAATTCAAATCTAGAAGATAGTGCTGCAAAAGCTTATTTAGCAAACTCTGCACCTGCAAAATGCTTTGTTGATCATGCCGAAAGCTATTCGACAAACGAAGTAACAACATATTGGAATTCACCACTTATATATTTACTCTCATTAACTGAAGGTAAATCAGGCGGAGAAGTTGTTGAAAATGTAATTAAAGGTGATTTAAATAAAGATAATAAAGTTGACAACATGGATTTGGTTTTATTATGTCAATTTATAATTAAGAATATCGAATTTGACGATACTCAATTAAAAGCATCTGATTTGACTTCAGATGGAAATGTTGACGTTGCAGATTGTGCTATTTTAAAACAACATATAATGGGCGATAATGTTTTGAATAATAAATAAAAAAAGTAACAAATCCAATACCCCTCTTCTGATTAATTTTTAGAAGAGGGGTATTAATTATGGTGATATTTATTGGACTTTACTATCGATAATTAACTATATTAAAAGATAATTAACAACGTCTAAAATACAACAAATTAGAATTCGAGAATAGAAGTTGTATACATTGGGTTATGTATCACAGCTGTTGTTGGAACAAATCTACCATCCAACCAAATTCTAAAATATTTATAACCAACCCGGTAACAATATCATGCATTTCTTGTGATTTAGAGAAGCAAATAGATTTACGGGTTAGTCTTTTAATTCTTGTCCTGAGAGTAAGATTTTTTCTTTCAATAGTTTGAGTATTGCGTTTACCAATTATATGGTTATCAGATTCTAAATTACGCTGATAACTGCCAAAAGCATCAGAATAAAACATAGTAATACCAAAAGGTTCTAATAGCTTTTTGAATTCTTTGAAAACATCATCTTTTC
>JAEXNS010000304.1 GCA_023439605.1 Bacillota bacterium
GTGTTATAATGCCTTTAGAAGTAATGGTTTTAAACGGAAAAGGTTCGGTTGAAATTACTGGTTCTTTAGGTGATGTTATGAAAGAAAGTGCAAAGCTTGCTGTAAGTTACTCAAGAAGTGTAGCAAAAAAATATGATATTGACGAGGAATTCTACAAGCAAAAAGATATTCATATTCATGCACCAGAAGGAGCAGTTCCAAAAGATGGACCATCTGCTGGAGTTACAATGGTAACTTCAATGATTTCAGCACTTTCAGGGATTCCTGCTAGAAGTGATGTTGCTATGACAGGCGAAATCACTCTTCATGGTAAAGTATTACCAATAGGAGGTTTACGAGAAAAAACAATGGCTGCTTATAAAGCTGGAATTAAAACTGTAATTATTCCAAAGCAAAATAAACCTGACTTAGAAGAAGTTGACGAAATCGTAAAAAATGGAATTAATTTTATATATGCAGAAACTTTAGATGAAGTTTTAGATAATGCTTTAGTGAAGATTGAAAATAAATCTGAAGATTTTGGTATAATAATGCCAAATGAAATAGATCCAAATCAAATCACTATTCATTCATAAACAAAAAGCTTGTTCGATGTCCATATATTTTCGTATTAAAAATGTTTTTACTTAACCATTAACTTACATAATAATTAATCTATAATATTTATAAATAAATATATTAATTCGTGTTTAAAACTATTTATCACAACATAATAAAAAATTATAATTTAATTAAAGATAGTTGAAATGAAACATTTTACTTAGAATTTAAAAAAGACATCGAACGAGCATCCAATAAAATTTAATATTCAAAAAAGGAAGTTCCAATGAATTATAATAAAGCAGAGTTTTACACTTCTTATGGCACAAAAGCACAAATACCCGAATCTGAAAAAATAGAGATTGTTTTTGCTGGCAAATCAAACGTAGGAAAATCAACGCTCATCAATAAAATTTTTAACAGAAAATCTTTGGCAAGAGTTAGTTCTGTTCCTGGTAAAACAGCTACAATTAACTTTTACACCTTAGAAAATGTTTATTTTGTTGATTTACCCGGTTATGGTTATGCAAAAGTTGCAAAAACAGAAAAACAAAGATGGTCTGAATTAATAGAGGGGTATTTTTCTTTAGAAAGAAACATACAAATGATATTCTTACTTATAGATATGAGGCATGCCCCATCAAAAAATGATATAGATATGCTTAATTTTTTAGTAGAAAGAGAGTATCCTTTTATTGTAGTTTTTACTAAAGCAGACAAACTAAATAAAACTGAACGTATAAAAAGAATGGAAGCGTTTAAAACTGAAATTCCATATTTCGATCAGATAAAAAATATTCCTTTTTCTTCTCAAACCTTTGAAGGTGTTGAAGAATTAAGGTCAGTGATAAATGAAATTTCAGAAGAAAATATTGGACTTGAGGAAGATAATGAACTTGAGGAAGATATTGATGCTGACAAAGATATAGAAAATAGTGAAATATTAGATGATTAACATAGTAAATTTGTTCATTTATAACTTTAAAGTATGTGGGAATTATTAAAGAAGGGATGATTATAATGGTAAGTTTAAAAAAGAAACGCTCTATTAGAGAAATGCATCCCGCTTATAGTTCAATAAGTTATGAAGAACAGCTTAAAAAAGAGTATGCTCATTTACAAAAAAACACCAATACATCTGCACGTACAAATCCTCAATACAGAGAAATGAAACCTCAGTATGTCAATAAAGAGTATCAAGCAGAAAATAAATATAAAAATGCATCCACTTTTAAAAATCAAAGCATACTAAATTGTAATTTCGATAAAGAGATTGAACAAAATATACAGTTTATAAAATGGTTTGAGGAAAAAGAACGTAAACGTGAGGAACAAGAACTTAAATGTAAATTAGAAATACTTGAGATGGAATATCAAAATAGACTGGATTATCGTTATAAATACACACCACTTTCGAGAAAGGAAGAAAAAGAATTTGATGAAAAAGATAGGGAGTATTTTAAGTTAAAAGGTGTAGAATATATTAAATATAAAAAAAATGCGAGACAAATATGTGATACTGTGCTGAATAGATATTTTTTTCCTATTATAGGCATTTCATTAATCTCTGCATTGATTTTTTTTATTGTAGATGTCTTCGGTATTGTATTTCTTATAGGAGCAATCGGTATTTATGCTTGGTATTTGATATGTCGCTAATTAGCTAAAATATTTATTGTTTTGAGAAATTATAAATTTAAAAGAAAACTTGTAATTAATGATGGTAAATTAATAGAAAATACGTAAAGAAAAAAGATATAAAAAACCAAATAAAACCTCTTTAAGATTTTACTTTCTTAAAGAGGTTTTAAAATAGTCTATTTACCTAATTTTATAGAGTCACCCATTATATATTGCTTTAAAAGTGCCAAATCAGCTATATCAACTACGCCATCTAGAGCTACATCAGCAGCTTTTAGATTATTTCCAGTTAAAACAACTTCGTTAATTAAATGTTGGCTTAACCTTACTAAATCTGCGTTATCAACTTTCTTGCTTCCGTCTAAGTCACCATAAATTATAGTAGGAGCTTCTGTAGTTGTTTCTGTTGTAGAACCACCTGTTTTCTTTGATACATATGTTTTTAAATCTGGTAATTCATCTAAAGTAAGTACATAATCACTTTGATACAATTCTTTTAAAGTATCAGCGTTATTATATTTTTCGTCCATTAAATATTCAGCATACCAAGGGCAGAAATAAGACCAAGCCGCTCTTTCAACTGTTAGATTTTCTAAACTAGGTACAGTATCATTTTCTGTCATGGCAACCATCTTTTTACCTTTTGTTAAATCAACTAATTTA
>JAEXNS010000119.1 GCA_023439605.1 Bacillota bacterium
TTATTTAGGTTCGTGGATGGAAGATAAATTAGCGTTTGGTCTTTGCTCCATTCAAGTGATTGTTCCTGAAGGTGAAGAAATAGAAACGCTTACTAAAAAGTTGCGTGAAAATAATTTTGCTCTAACATCTATAAAAGGAAAAGGTAAAGATGGCCAAAGAGAAATTATGTATCTTCACATCAAAAGAAAAAGAATAAAGCAAGCAACTGCTATTATAAAAAAATATATGGACAAAGCTGTTATAATTATAAATGATGCAAAAATAATCCATGGTGGATTTGTGAAAAAATAATAAATAAAAGGATTGTATTCCTTTAAATATTGTTATAAAAATGCTATACAAAAAACCACAAATATGATATAATGTAAAAAACAAAAAAATTAATAGTATGGAGGTATTAATATGTCAAAAGGATTTTTTAGAAAAATGGACCAATTTGGACGAATTGTTCTACCAAAAGAGTTAAGAACTTTGTTGGACATTGATGTAGGCACACCAGTAGGTATTTTCATTGATGATGAAAAAATTATATTGAAAAAGCATACATCAAACTGTATATTCTGTAGAAGTAACGAAGATTTGGAAATGGTACTCGACAAATCTGTATGTGCAAAATGTATGGAAAAATTAAAGAAATAATTTTTATTAATAGACTGATTAAATCAGTCTATTAATTTTTTAAGGGGAAGATTTTATGTACGAAATAAGAGCTCATCATGGTTTATGTATCTCTTTTTTTAGAGGTGAAGGATATAGTGAAAAGTTTGTAGCTAATATGTTGAAAATAACAAATGAGTTAAAAAGCAATCCAAAAGTGAAAATAATAGCTTGTAAAGATATGGTGTGTAACAATTGCCCTAATTTAGAGTCTGATGAATGTATTTTTGAACCTCAAATAACTGTATATGATAAAATAGTGCTTAAACTTTGTGAGATAGAAGATGGTTTAGTTATAAATTGGGTGGATTTTATTGGAAAGGTAAAAACAAATATTATTCAAAAAGGTAAGATGAAAGAAATATGTGGAGAATGTAAATGGTCATATATTTGTTTTGAAAAACATATTGACATTTAATATAAGTTTGTGTTAAAATTAATGAAATTATATATTATAAACTAAATACTTTTGAAAAGGGGAATAATTTTGTGAAAACTAACAAAGTAAGTGTTCTTGTATCTGGTGCTACAATTATGTTAATGCTGGGAATTTTATATGTATGGGGTGTTTTTAATGCTCCCATTATGAAGCTTTTTGAATGGGATAAAAGCCAATCATCCATGGTTTTTTCAGTAATGATAGTAAGTTTTGTTGCTGGAATTGTTTTTGGTGGTAAAATTCAAAATACTTTAGGTCCTAAAAAGGTTGTCCTAGGTGGAGGATTAATGTTCGCTTTGGGATTTTTATTATCTTCTTTTGTACCTACTGAGATTTCGTGGTTGTTGTATTTATCATATGGTCTTATTAGTGGACTTGGTGTAGGTGCTACCTATACAGCAATAATATCTACGGCACAAAGATGGTATCCAAATAAAAAGGGTTTAGCGACAGGTATATCTGTAGGTGCTTTTGGATTTTCCAATGTAATTTTTGCTCCTATAATTAGAAAAATGCTTGAAACTATGTCAGTTCAAGTTGTATTTAGAATTTTTTCAGCAGTATTTTTAATAGTTGTTTTATTAGCCTTTTCATTTGTAAATAATCCTGAAAGTTCTGGAGATAAATCTACAAATCTTTATGGAGATCCTCCTTCAAAAATGCTTAAAAGCAAAAATTTTTATATTTTAGCTTTGACTTTAGGTTTTGCAACGATGCTGTTCTTTTTTATAAATCCTCTTTTAATGATTTTGGCAACAGAACGTGGAATAGATGAAAAAACAGCTGTTATAGGAGTTATGATAACTGGTATAGCAAATGCTTCAGGAAGACTTTTAGTGCCGATATATTCTGATTTTGTTGGATACAGAAAAACAATTGTATCTCTTTTGGTGATAACCGCATTGGGTGCTGTATCAATGATCTTTGTACAAGGAATTTTGTTTTTTGGAGTAGCTTTTTTAGTTGCTTTGGCGTTTGGTGGGTATTCTGCAATTTATCCAGTAGCTACTGTTTCAAATTTTGGTCCTAAATATTTGAGTACAAACTATGGATTTGTTATGATTGGTTTTGGTTTATCAGCTCTTTCAACACCATATATAGGTAGAGCTTTTCAAAAAGTTAAAGAGACGGGGGGACTAGACTTAACAAATTATTTTATATTTGTTACTGTGATATGTATACTAGCTATTTTCATGATTTTAATGTTAAAAGAAAACAAAAAAGAAGTTAAAAAGTAATTTACTTCAAAAAATAAAAGAGATAGATAAAAATATCTCTTTTATTTTTTTGAAAAATTATAATTTAACCCTTTTTTCTAAATGTTATCATGTGTTTATCACATAAAAAGTTAAAATATAATTATATAAAGAAATAATTATCATTGTTTATTATAAAGGAGATGTTAAGTATGTTTGAAAATAAATATAATTTAGAAACTGAAACAAGAGAAGCTACATTTCACCCAGAAGATGAATTGGAAATAAAAAAGCAAAAGAAAAGAAAGAAAAGAAAAAGAACTTTAAAAACTATAGGTATTTTACTTTGTATAGGATTTATTTCAACGGGTTCTATAACTGCTTACAAGTATGTTGATAACTATATAGATGAAAATGGAATTCCTTTTTCAAGTTTATTTGATAAAGAAAAGGAAAGCGAAGTTGAAAGTGAAGCTGATGAAGAGAATAGTTCAAAAAATCAAAAAGAAAATGCCTCAGAAAAGGAAACAGCTGAAAAAATAGTTGTGCCTACCAAAAGTCTTATAGAAATGTCTAAAAAAGATGGTGCACTTTCAGTTCAAGAAATATACCAAAAGGTTTTACCATCTGTTGTAGGAATAACATCTGCGTTTGAAGTACAGTATAATACAGGTGGAGGTTGGTTTTTTGGTGATTTTGGTGAAGCTCAAACTCAGGAAGTACAAGGCACAGGAACAGGTATTATTATTTCTAAAGATGGATATATATTAACCAATGCACACGTTGTTTATAGTGCTGAAAATGGTTATGGAGAAGCAAAGTATATCAAAGTATTATTGAGTGATAAAAAGGAATATGATGCAAAGGTAATAGGTATAGATTCAGCTACAGACATAGCGGTTATAAAAATAGATGCTAGTGACCTAGTTGCAGCTGATTTTGGTGATAGTGCAGAGTTGCAAGTAGGAGATCCAGCAGTTGCTATTGGAAATCCGTTGGGATTTGACCTTTTTGGTACTTTGACCGTTGGTTATATATCAGGATTAAATAGAGAAATATCTGCAAATGATGTTAAAATGGGACTTATACAAACTGATGCCGCTATAAATTCGGGAAATTCAGGTGGTCCATTGATAAATATGTTTGGTCAAGTAGTTGGAATAAATTCTTTGAAAATGACTTCTACAATGTCAGGTTTATCTTCAATAAATACAGTTGAAGGATTGGGATTTGCAATTCCTATTACAGAGGCAAAAGTTATAATAGATGAATTGATTTCAAATGGTGCTGTTTCGAGACCACAACTTGGAATATCAGTAATGAACTCTTCGTTACCTTCTTCTAGTCAAGATTCATCTACAACGGGAGTTGTAGTAGCAGAAGTATTTGAAAATGGTCCTGCATACAAGTCTGGAATGCAAGTAGGAGATATAATAGTAGGGGCAAATGGGGAGCTTGTTACAAACATTGATGAACTTAATTCTATAAAAAATAAGCTTAAAATAGGTGATAAAATTAAGATTACTTTAATAAGAAATAGACAGTACATGGATGTAGAAGTTGTTTTAGAGGCACCTAGTATCAAAGAACAAACAAATGAACAAGAACAGCAAGAGACACAAAAACCAAAAGAAGAACAATAAAAAAAGACTACTATTCAGTTGATACTATTTAGACTATAAAACACTTTATTTCTTATGGGGCTTAGTATTGCAAGGGTTTCGACTCTGCGGAGTCGACCGGGCTTTCCGGTTGCCCTGGACCTTCGGTAAAATATCTCCGCCTTATACATATAGCTGAACAGTAATATTCAATCAAGTATTTTAGAATATTAGTAGTATGATTAAGGTAGAGTTTACGATTTTGTAGAGGGTTACACTTTGCGGATTCGACTGGGTTTTTTGGTCGACTTGAACCTTAGAGATATTATTTTTGTATTATGAATGTGGCTAAATTAAAATAAAAAATGACCTGATTAGAAAATTAGGTCATTTTTTATTTTTTAGGTTTTAAATCATTATCTATTAAGTGTTTTCTTATTGATAGTATAGAAGTAAGTGATAAAGATAAACAGCATAAAATAGTCCAAATTGTAACTGAATTTCTTCTAGAGTATACTTCTGTCTTATCAACTATACCTAAAATTATATAATCTTTGTATTTTTGATATCTAATTATAACGTTTGAACTTGTTGAATTAGAAGAAATTGTTCCAACATTTTTTCGGAACTTATCTAAAGGGATTGCTGATAAAGTATTTGTAAGTTTAAAATTTGTATGACTTAAATAGTGCCCATCATTTGCATCTATTATGGCGGTTATGCCTTTTTTTAGCAAAGGGTATTCGGAGGTAACATTTGAAATGTCAGAATATTTAACTATTTTATTATAATTTTTTGAAATGAAATTTGCTTGAACTATTCCTTTTTGATCTCGTCTTGAAACGCCAACAGTAAAAACAGCTTCATTTTTATTTGATTTTATAATTGTTTTTTTAAAATTAAAGTTATTTATAGCAGAAATAAACTCTATTTCTACATAATGATCATTAGAAATTTTAGAGCTATTAATTATTTTTCCCTTTTCATTTGAAATATAAATTTCTTCTGCACCCATATTTATTCTTAGTTCTTCTAACGATAGTTCATCGGTGGTTATTGATGGTGTTTGAGCAATTATTAGAGCTAGAGTTTGTGTTTTAGATTCATATTCAGAAATAAGTTGATTTTTAAAAATATCTAGTTCAGAATTATCTTCTACTATTCTTGACTTGATTTTTACTATTCTAGAATCAATTAATTCGTTTGCATTTGCTTTATCAACAACACTAAGAGCATAATATGAAAAAAAAGTAAAGATTAAAGAAACGATAAATATTGGGATTACAATAGAAATGTATAATTTTTTATTTTTCATTTACTTTATCCTTTGAAATTAAATTTTCTTCTTTTGTACATAAATCATTGTATATAAAATATAGTTTTTGAACGTTATTTTCTAAAAAATAATAATACCATATGTAAGGGATAAGTAAGCCGATAAATAAAATTATAAGTGGTAAAATAAAAATATTTTCTGTAATTAAGAACACAAAAATACTTATAACAAATAAAATTGCAAATAAAAAAGTAACAAAAAAATGTATTAATCGTTCGTGTTGTAAAAATTGAATTTGAATCAAATGTTCCTTTTTTATTTTTGATATATCAATATTTTCAGAGGGTTCTTTTAAAATAGACTCCATTTTATTTAAGTGGTCAATAAGATATTTTTTCAAACTACTCACATCCTTTAATATATTAAAAAGGCAAAAGTCTTACTTAATAATAACATATATAGATATATAATTCAATAGTATATAAATAAAATCAAAAAAATAAATTTTAATTATTACTTTTCTATGAAAATGACTGTTTTTTAACAATATAAAAAATCCAAAAAAGTATAAAATGAAACTGAATTATATGAGTGTAAAAAATTAAAAGTATTTTTTAATGCATAGAGAAATTTTATATAAAATTAGTCGGTTCTTTGTTAATTAATTGTGATAAAATAAGAAGGTGTTAATTTGCGGAAATTAACACCTTCTTATTTTATTTTTAACTTAATATAGTAACATATATACCTGTCATTATAGCTGTAGTTATTACACCGCATATGTTTGCACCAAGTGCATATTCCATTATAAAAGCTGACTTATTTATTTTTAAGACTTCTTTTTGTGCAACCTTTGCAGTTGAAGGAACACAAGATACACCAGCTATTCCTATAACGGGATTAAAGTTTTTCTTTTTGAATAAGTAAACAACATATCCACCTAAAATTCCACCTATACCTGAAAGTAGTAAAGCTAACATACCTAAAACCAATAGTTTTAAAACAACGGGATCTAAAAGTGTAGTTGCATCACAAAGTACACCAAGCATTAAACCAAGAAAGAATGTTGCCAAATATAAAAATCCTTCTTGAATTAGATGTATGTATTTGGATATTCCCGCTTCTCTAATTACAATTCCTAGGAAGAAACTTAAGAATAATGGAGCTGCAACAGGAAATAGTAGACATAGAACTGAATTTGCAATTACTGAAAAAATAAGTTTTTCTTTTGGCGAAATATTATGTGTAGGTTTTTTAGATGTTATTTCTTTGCCTCTTAAAGACTTAGGAATTAACAATCTTATTAGATAAGGGTAACCACCATAAGTTAAACTTAAATATAAATAAGCTACTATAGTTATAGGGACAAAATATTCTGGAGCTAGTTTTAAAGATGCAAATAAAACCATAGGGCCATCTGCTCCACCAATAACTGAAACAGCGGCTGCAGCACCGTCAGATAAACCCATAAGTTTAGCTATAGGATAAGTACCAACTGTACCGAGTTCTGCAAATAAAGCTATTGTCATACTAATGAAAGGATGCGCAAGAACAAAACCAATATCACACATTATACCTATTCCCATAAATACTAGACAAGCAATAAGACCATTGCTAAAAGCAAATGTGTAAATAGGTTGTAGAAAATCTATTTGCATATATTTCATTAAGTCATCTGTTGTTTTTAGCATTGGATCAATGATAAGATTTCCTATCTTATCGGCTTCTAAAAATAGAACACCAGCATTTATAGTTGACATACCTAATCCCATAGGGATCATAATTAAAGGTTCAAGTTTACCTTTAGCACCTAAATACACTAGCAAAAATCCTATGAAAATTAAAGCAATTCTAGTAATAACAATTTTAGGCTCTTGTTCTAGCATTGTGCCTATACCTTGAAATAATTCTGCAAAATTAATAAAAATAACCTTCTTTCTTAAAATTTAATGTAGAATAAATTTGTTTAAACTGGTTTTTTCATTAAAGCTCTAATTGCATTTAACATTAATTGTATAAGCATTGCAATTCCAAACGAAATAATTGATCCTAAGAAAAGTACTTTCAAAGGTACTAATAAAAATGACAACATAATTCAACCCCCAATTAAATAAAAATATTAAAATGTATATCCAATATGATGTTATCATTTTGTTATCATTTTGTCAAATACAAATAAATTAAGTATAACATAATTAAGAGTTATGCTATGGATAAAAATACATTGAAAAATGATGGTTGAAATAAAGAATATACATTATAACCACTCAAATAAATTTATATTATTAGAAACTTGAAACTTTTATTGACTATTAATATAATTTGTGATACATTTTTAAGTATATGTATTTTGAAGTTCTTTAAGAGAAGGGGATATGATGGATTTACATTATTTAAAAGTATTTAACTTAATAGCTAAATACGGAAGTTTTAAAAAAGCAGCTGAAGTATTATTAGTAAGTCAACCAGCACTATCTATGCAAATGAAAAAACTTGAAGAACAAGTTGGTTTTAAGCTATTTTATAAAATAGGGAATAAGACATATTTAAATGAAAATGGCATAATGCTTAAAAATTATACTGAAAAAATTTTTGAAATAGTAAGTGAATTAGAAATAAATATTTGCAATAAAAAAGATTTTGTTGGTGGAAATTTAAATGTTGTTGGAAGTAACACTCCGGGAACATATATATTGCCTAAAGTAATAGGGAAATTTATTTCGATGTATCCAAATATAAGTGTTAATTTACAAATATTAAATACAACTGAAACCGCAAATGCAATAGAAACGGGTATGGCGGATTTGGCTGTGAATGGTGGGAATTTAGCGTATAGTAAATATATAAATGTTGAAAAAATATATGAAGACAGGTTAATTCTCATTGCATCAGCTGATAATTATAATGATACGAATAATATGGCTTTAAAAAATTTAAAATTTATAGCACATAAAACAGATTCCCAGCTATATATATATTATAAAAAATTTGTTGAATATAGTGATATAAAAGAAAATATAAGTATGTATTTAGGAAGTATTGATGCAATAAAAAATGCTGTTATTGCAAATTTAGGAGTCGCACTTGTACCTTTTTGTGCAGTTAAAATGGAATTAAAGTATGGATTATTGGTAGAATTAAAAAAAGGCGATAATAACTTACTTTATCCATACAGTATTATTTGTAATACTGATAAAAGTCCATCTTTTGTAGTTAAAAAATTTATAGAATGTATAAAAGAAAATATTGATGAATTTAAGTAAATATTTCTAAAATGTATTAATAATACAAATAAAAAAGACTAATTCTATAAATATATTTAATTTTAAATAAAAAAAACTTGGATTATATTTTATTATGAGTATATTGGTTGCTTGTTCTGAAGTATGTAAATAAAATCAAAAAAATAAATTTTAATTATTACTTTTATATGAAAATGACTGTTTTTAAAGAAAAGTAAAAAAAGAAGAAAGATTGACAAAATATAAACAGCATGATATAATTATAACAATCTAAAAAATATTTTAAGGGGTGTTTTTATGAATGTTTTTGTTTGTGTAGGAAGTTCATGCCATATAAAAGGATCATCGGATATCATTGAATTAATAAAGCAAAAAATAAAAGAACATAATTTAGAAAAAAAAGTAAATCTTTCGGCTGCATTTTGTTTAGGAAAGTGTACAGATGGTGTTTCAATAAAAGTAGATGGTAATATTATATGTGGAGTCTCGAAAGAAAATTTTGAAAAAATATTTGAAAATTATATTTTAAAGGATATGATTTAAGATGAATAATTATCTTAGTTTAAACGAGTTAAATTGTAAGAACTGTTATAAGTGTATAAGGCATTGCCCAGTAAAATCAATAAAATTTTCTGAAAATCATGCATATATAATTGAAAAAGAATGTATATTATGTGGTACGTGTTATGTTGTTTGTCCGCAAAACGCAAAAAAAATCAGAAATGATATAAAAAAAGTAAAAATATTAATTGAATCCGGAAGAAAAGTTGTTGCTAGTATAGCGCCTTCTTTTATTGCAGAATATGAAAATGTTAATATTAAAATTATTGAAAATGCATTAAAAAAATTAGGATTTAATTCAGCGGAAGAAACTGCAAAAGGTGCTACAATTGTAAAAAAAGAGTATGAAAAAATAGTTGAAAATTCAGAAAAGAACATAGTCATATCATCTTGTTGCCATACCATAAATAAGCTTATACAGAGCAAATATGAAAAATCCATAGATTATTTGGCAGATGTTATAACACCTATGCACGCTCATTGTTTAGACATAAAAGAAAGATTTTCAGATGCAGCTACAGTATTTATAGGGCCATGTATTTCTAAAAAAGAAGAGGCTGATGAACTCATAAATATAGTGGATGCTGTAATTACATTTCAAGAACTTAACGAGTGGTTAGAAGAAGAAAATATAGAATTTGAACAACATGAAGAAGAATTAACTGGAGGTTTAACTAGGATATTTCCAACTAGTGGAGGTATAATAAACTCTATGAATTATAAAAACAGTAATTATAACTATTTTGTTGTGGATGGAATAGAGGATTGCATAAGAGCTTTAGAGGATATAGAATCAGGAGCGATTAAATCAAGATGCTTTATTGAAATGTCTGCATGCAAGGGTAGCTGTATAAATGGCCCAGTTATGAATAAAAACAACAAACCAATAACTAGGCTTTCGAAAGTGATGTCTTATTATAATAGAAATGATTTTGTTGTAAAAGAATATGTAGAGAAGTTATTAAAAAAACAATTTTACTTTAATAATTTAAAAAATAATTCTCCTTCTGAGCGAGAAATAAAAGAAATATTAAAGAAAATGGGAAAAATCAAAGCGGAACAAGAGTTAAATTGTGGCACTTGTGGGTATAATACATGTAGAGAAAAAGCTATTGCTGTTTTTCAAGGTAAAGCTGACTTTTCTATGTGTTTACCTTTTTTGAAAGAAAAGGCAGAATCTTTTTCTGATCATATAATTTACAATTCACCAAACGGGATAATGG
>JAEXNS010000120.1 GCA_023439605.1 Bacillota bacterium
GGTATTAAAAGGAGTGATGGAATAATATGAATATAATAGATGAAATGGCAGATGAAGCACTGGAAGACAAATATTTTATTGAATTATTTAAAAAAGCTGAACATATTTACTTTGATAGATTACTACAAAATAATATTAATACGCAATTGTTGAATGATGAATATAATGATCTTCTAACGTTTGCAGATATTTTATCACTTTCTTCATCATCACTGTACAAGAATTATGCATTAAAAATTATAAGCTGTTTGAAATTCTTGTATGAAAATGATGCTAAATATAAATATTTTTCTCGTGGAATAATGATAAGACTTGGCAATTTTCCTGGATATAATTTGCTGTCAAGTTCTATTCAAAATGACTATTTTCCTTTGCCATTAGATTTAAGAATTGAAAAGAGCTGTAAAGAAGAGATAAACAGAGATTGTTATAGTGATAAGATATTTACAGATGCACAGTGTGAAATATTCGAAAATATGTTGGATAAAAACCATTTTAGCTTTTCTGGACCTACTTCATTTGGAAAATCTTTTATCCTAACATCTTTTATAAAAACACTTATAAAGAACAATAATCGTGGACTTAATATTGCTTTTTTGGTTCCCACAAGAGCCCTTGTTTCTCAAACTTTAAAGAAATTTAAAAATGTTATTAGTGATATCAATGGATATTACTTGAGTTCTAATCCAGATATACCTGCTTTGTTCAGAAATCAAAGATCACATTACATATTTATATTTACACCCGAAAGATTACTTCACTATTTTACTGTTGCTGACAATCCTTCTATAGAATATGTTTTTGTCGATGAAGCTCAAAAAATATTATCTGATGACACTAGATCGGTAGTATATTATCATGCCATTTCATTGGCAGAAAGAAAAAGTTGCAAGTTATTTTTCTCTTCACCCAATGTAGGTAATGTAGATATATTTTTAAAATTATTCAATAAAACATCTTCGGAAACCAAATCCATTACGGAATCTCCAGTTTGTCAATCAAGAATATTTATTGATATGATAGATAAAAGTATTAGTTTGTTTTCGGATTTAGGAATAATTTCATATGTTCCATTTGATTTGCCTACATCTTTGCCTGACCTTATAAAACATATTTCATCAAATGTTGATTCTGTTAATTCAAAGAGTTTGGTTTATTGCAACACAATAGAAGATACAATTAATTGTGCCAAACAAATGTCTAATATACTAAGACCTTGTGATTCAATAGCGTTGAAAGAAGCTTCTTCTGAAATTGCTAAGTTTATTCATAAAGATTATTATCTTGTGGATTTGGTACTTAGGGGGATAGGTTTTCACTTTGGAAAGCTGCCGCAAAAGATACGAGATATTGTTGAAAGGCTTTATGAGGAAGGTGAACTTCATTATTTATTCTGTACATCCACATTACTTGAAGGTGTTAACTTACCAGCACAGAATATCTTTATTTTAAACAATCAGATTGGAAATAAAAATCTTAAAAGTATTGATTTCTGGAATTTGGCGGGAAGAGCTGGACGGTTAGCTAAAGAACTTTGTGGAAATGTAGTGTGCATAAGATGGATAAATAAAGAAGGACGATGGAATTCAGCTGAAAGCAGAAGAATAATAGAAAACCGAAAATTAGAATCAATTGACACGGATATCTTAACAGGAAAATCTAAATTTTATAGAAATGTACTTTTGGCTGCACAAGGAAAACCATTTACACGTAAGAAAATATCAGAATCTCAGAGAAGAGTTTATAATGCGTTTTCTAACGTTTTGATTTCTCATTTTATTGATGATCATCCAAGTTTATTGAGAAATGAGTTCCAAAAGAATGAGCTTGAAGGAACTAAGATTATTACAGAAATTAAAAAAAAGATTTCTGTTCCTTCGAGTATTTGTTGCCGTTTTCCATTGATAAAAATCCAATATCAGGACTATATTTGGAATACTTCATCGATGATAACTCCAAAATTAGATGATCCTACTTATGATAACTGCTTAAATATGTTGGAACAATTATACAAATTATATAATTGGAAAGATGAAGAAAGCGGTGGTAGGTTTCCTTTACTTCCCAAAGGAGAAAAAAATACATTAAAGCATTTCGCGGCATTAATGACTGATTGGATGAATAGCAAATCAATTAGTGAAATCATTTATAAAGTTTTGAAGAATCGACATGGTAAATTAATAAGTGATGGGTATAATGGCAAAGGAATCAATTTGGTCCCGTTTAATTCAGAGAATAAAATTCATATTAATATTGTAATTAATCAAACGATAAGTGAGATAGAAACAGCTATTAGATATACTTTTAAAAGTTATTTTGAAAATTATTATTGTATTATATCAAGTCGTGACGGAAAAGGTGAGGCTGGTCAGGACTGGTCACAATATTTAGAACATGGTACAAAGAACAAAGAGCAAATAGAGGTACAAAAGCTTGGCATTCCACGTCATCTTTCTAAATTGTTTATTGAGGATTTTAAAGATTATATCGTTTATAATTCTGAAGGAGAATTGGAAGCTTTAAAAGAAAATCAAATCTATAAAAAACTTGTATCTGCTGAAAAAACAGAATACAAGGAATTGAAAGAAATTCTTATAGATAACTATATTTTAAAAGATTGAAGATGTTTTTTGTAGAAAAAATGAATTTGTAATAGCTAATAAAATTTTAAAGCATAGAGGATAAAAAAGAACAGCATTAAATTTTCAACTAAGTGTAGAATAGTTTTGGATAGGTTATAACAAATTAAAACGAAACATTCATCCTTTTTAAAATAATATAAATAAAAACTCCAAAGCACTAATCAGCATAAAAAAATAGCTGAATAGTGCTTTTTAAATATTTTAATGGTATATTCAAGAAAAAAATAGACTTATTAATTTTTTGTTGTGAAAAAAATTAACTTTACACTTATAAAATTAGTGATTTTTATTGAATTTTCCATATAAATAAGTTATAATTAAAAAGTAACAAAATTTCAGAATTTTAAAAATTATTATTATAGGAGGATTGAAAAATGGACTTAAAACCTTTGACTAAACATCAGATTGCTTGTGGGAAAATTCTTTTGGAATGTATAGCTAAAGGGCAATACACAATAGAATATGGAGAAATTGAAAAACTCACAGGTATTCCTGCTCATGAAAAAAATGATGGTGTTGGTGCTCAGGTAGGCGAACTCTCGAAACACTGTTATAGATTAGGTCTGCCGTTAATTTCGGTAATGGTTGTTTTGCAGAAAACCCAATTGTGTAGCGAAGGATTTTTTAGTCTTTGCAATGAATTGAACGTTCATCCTGAATATGCAAGAAAAATGACAAATATGTTTGATGTGTGCATGGATGAAGTGAAGAGTTACAAAGAATGGTATAAACTTGCTGATTATATGGGCATAAAAATTGATGGGTTAAGTGAACATAAAGATACATTGTTAGATTCTATTCAAGCTGAAAATATTGAAGGAGCATTGGTACAAATAAATGCGACAGCTTATGAGCGTGATCCTTCATTAAGAAATAAATGCATAAGCATTCACGGAACACAGTGTAAAATATGTGGATTTGATGCTGCTAAGGTGTATGGAACAGATTTTGCCGGGAAAATTCATGTACATCATATCATTCCTCTTAGCTCAGTTAAACAGGAACATGAAGTTAATCCGGAAACTGATATGATCCCAGTATGTCCGAATTGCCATATGATTTTTCATTCAAAGTCAGACGGAGTTTATACACCTGATGAAGTTAAAAAAATGATTGTCAATCATAAAAATATATAAATTCACTTATTACTATTTCTTTATAGGATGTTTTATATATAATTCTAAATTCAATAATAAAAAACATTTACTTATATGAAAGTTGAGGAAATCAAAGTGGCTGATAATAACAACGCTAATATCGGATTTGAAAAACAAATATGGGATGCAGCCTGTGTTTTATGGGGGCATATTCCTGCGTCAGAATACAGAAAAGTAATTGTAGGACTTATTTTCTTACGTTATATATCTGGTTCATTTGAAAAGAGATACAAGATATTATTAGAAGAAGGTGACGGTTTTGAAGAGGACCGTGACGCATACACAGAAGAAAATATTTTCTTTGTTCCAGAGCAAGCTCGTTGGAGCACAATAGCTTCTGCTGCTCATACACCTGAAATAGGCACAGTTATTGATGATGCAATGAGAGCAATTGAAGCTGAAAATAAGACATTAAAAAATGTTTTGCCTAAAAACTATGCAACTCCTGACCTAGATAAGCGAGTTCTAGGCGATGTTGTTGATTTGTTCACTAATAATATAGATATGGGTGATACAGAAGAAAGTAAGGATTTACTTGGTAGAACTTATGAGTATTGCATTGCTCAATTTGCAGCTTATGAGGGTGTTAAGGGTGGAGAATTTTATACACCATCAAGCATCGTAAAAACTATAGTATCAGTTTTAAAACCATTTGATGATTGCCGAGTTTATGACCCTTGTTGTGGTTCTGGTGGTATGTTTGTACAATCTGTTAATTTTATTCAAGCTCACAGTGGAAACCGAAACAGAATTTCAGTATATGGGCAGGAGTCAAACGCTGATACTTGGAAAATGGCTAAAATGAATATGGCTATAAGAGGTATTGAGGCTGATTTTGGTTCATATCAGGCAGATACATTTTTTAATGATTTACACCCTACATTAAAAGCTGATTTTATAATGGCAAACCCACCATTTAATCTTTCTAACTGGGGAGCAGACAAGCTAAAAGAAGATGTTAGATGGAAATATGGCATACCTCCTGCAGGTAACGCCAACTATGCATGGATTCAACATATGATACACCATCTTTCACAAAATGGGAAAATTGGTTTAGTGCTTGCTAATGGTGCGTTATCTACACAGTCAAGTGGTGAGGGTGAAATCAGAAAGAAGATTATTGAAGATGATTTGATAGAGGGCATTATTGCAATGCCAACACAGCTTTTTTACAGTGTTACAATTCCTGTTACGCTTTGGTTTATAAGCAAAAATAAAAAGCAAAAGGGAAAGACTCTTTTTATAGATGCACGAAAAATGGGTTTTATGATTAATAGAAAGCACAGAGATTTTACAGAAGAAGATATAAACAAGCTTGCAGATACTTTTACAGCTTTTCAGGAAGGCAAGCTTGAAGATGAAAAGGGATTTTGTGCAGTTGTCGAAACAGCCGAAATTGCAAAACAGGATTATATTCTTACTCCTGGTCGTTATGTTGGAATTGAGGAGCAAGAGGATGACGGAGAGCCTTTTGAGGAGAAAATGAAAAGGCTGACAAGTGAGCTTTCTGAGATGTTCGCTAAATCGCACGAGTTGGAAAATGAAATTCGTGAGAAGTTGGGGGCAATAGGGTATGAAGTGTGAGTGGGAAGAGGTTAGGCTTGGGGAAGTTATAATTACAAATATAAATAGCTTTAGTATAAGTGAGCAATGGGATTTTGTTAATTATTTAGATACAGGAAATATTACTGAAAATAAAATTGATACAGTTCAATATATAGATTTAAAATCTAAAGAAAAATTACCGAGCAGAGCTAAAAGAAAAGTTGAGATTAATGATATTATTTATTCTACAGTTAGACCAATTCAAAAACATTATGGAATTATAAAAGAACATATTGAAAATTTATTAGTTTCTACAGGATTTACCACGATTACCACAAAGCCACAAGCTAACTCAAAATTTATATATTATTTTTTAACCAAAAATGAAACAATACAAAATTTACAATCATTAGCAGAACAGTCTGTTTCTACTTATCCATCTATAAAGGCAAGCGATATAGAAAACCTTATTATTTCCTTACCACCCCTCAAAACCCAACAAAAAATCGCCTCTATCCTCTCTGTCCTTGACGACAAAATCGAACTAAACAATGCGATAAACAAAAATTTAGAGGAGCAAGCTGGGGCTTTGTTTAAGTCTTGGTTTGTGGATTTTGAGCCTATTGGTGGGGTTATGCCGAGTGGGTGGAAAATGGGGACTGTTGGCGATATAATTGAATTATTTGATTCCAAACGA
>JAEXNS010000371.1 GCA_023439605.1 Bacillota bacterium
ATATAAACCGCCTCGTTTTAGAAATTTTTGTAACCAAAACGAGTTTGCATATTTTTTGCATTTTGTCAAGTGTTTTTTTGTAAATTTTTTATGAATTTTTTAATATTCCTTAAGTTGACGACATTGTCCGGTCGCCCTGGACCTTCGGTAATATATCTTTGAAAACTTCTCTGACAGTCTCAGCACTGTTTGAAATGCGACGTGCAAGAAGGTCAACATCAGTTGTTGCTCTTTCAAACTGACGATCAAATAAAGCATATAGAAAGATACCGCCCTTCAGAACAAAATGATCAGCATGTTTAGATACAGAAATACGGTAAATTGTTCTTTCAAGTCCATAGTAAATCAAAGCCTCCTGAAATGTATGCCCTGATTCTTTAGCAAAGTTTTTGAGTTTGACTTTTACAGAATCTACGTTCATTATATTAGTACCTCCATATATGTTCTTACGATTTTTTCACAGTTAAGTAATTTGGCATAATAATGAATAAGATCCATCTTGCGGTCATTACGCTTTATATAGTTTTTAAGAATTTCGGACATTTCTTCGATGCCAACCTTATTCCTGTAATGGATTATATCTACAACTGTTTTTTCAATATCGAAGATATGAAAGGAATTGTCTCCTTCGTTTATCTTTTGAACGCCTGTGAGCATTCTTACAGAATCGAAGTAATAAATTTTTATATCCGGCCATTCGGGTAGTGTGTTTACTTTACTCTTGCGATTTATTGCAACACTAATAGAATCCGGTAGATAGTTTGTTAGTTCATAGTATTTGGCAGCACTCAGCAGACAAACAACACCATTAGGAACAAATGCTTCTGCACTGTAAAAGTCGTTTTCAGTTCCATCATAAAGAAGATTTTCATATGTTGTGTTATTTATTTTACAAATATCTCCACGTTTAACAAGCTGATTAATTTTATAGTATGAAAACCCCATATCAATAAGTTCAGAAGTGGTAATAAACTTTTTTGTGCTTTTTATATTAGTCATAATAATCACCCCTGTTATTATTATATACCCTTTCAATCAAAATTTCAATAGATTTCGGCGTGTTTTTAAATATGCCGAAATCTATTGAAAAAGATAATCTTCAAGTGGTCACCCTTGACCTTCGTTAAAGGCTAAATAGTAACTATTATATGGACGAAACTCTTTATAAACTTGATATATTTTAAAAAATTATGGTATAATAGTAAAAGAGATAATTATTTATTTTTTATTTTAATATTCACTACAAAAGGAGATGAATATAATTGAAAAGAAAACTTAAGCTACCTATTGGAATTGATAATTTTGATAAATTACGTACAGAAGGTTTTTATTACGTAGATAAAACACAATTGATTGCAGATTTGCTTTATGATTGGAGTGAAGTAAATTTATTTACACGCCCAAGGAGATTTGGAAAATCATTAAATATGGATATGATTAAATCTTTTTTAGAAATTGATAATAATAAAATTCTTTTTGATGGACTTAAAATAACACAATATAAAGATTTGTGTGAAGAATATATGGGCAAATTTCCAGTCATATCAATAAGCCTTAAAGGTGTAGATGGAAAAACTTTTTCAGAAGCTAGAGATATGTTGGCGGATATTATTAAAATGGAATTTATACGACATAAAAAAATACTTGAAATAGATGAAATTGATGAATATGATAAAAAACAATTTGAAAAAGTTATTTCAGATAATATAAGCTCTAGTGTTTTGTCAAATAGCTTGCTGATACTTTCAAAATTATTATATAAAGCATATGGTAAAAAAGTAATTATTTTAATAGATGAATATGATGTACCATTAGATAAAGCAAATATTCAAGGTTTTTATGATGATATGATTTTACTTATTAGAAAACTATTTGGTCAATGTTTGAAAACTAATGACAGTTTGTATTTTGCAGTTTTAACAGGATGTCTTCGTGTTTCAAAAGAAAGTATTTTTACTGGCTTAAATAATCCAAAGGTATTTTCTATAACAAATGTTAAGTTTGATGAGTATTTTGGGTTTACAGACCAAGAGGTAAAGGATATTTTGAATTATTATAAACTATCCAAGCATTATGAAACAATTAAGTCTTGGTATGATGGATATAGATTTGGTAAAACTGATGTTTATTGTCCATGGGATGTTTTAAATTATTGTAGCGAATTATGTGATGATGATGAGGCACAGCCTGAAGCATATTGGGCAAATACAAGTGGAAATGATATTATTATGAAGTTTATAGGATTGGCTAATGACACCACAAAAATGGAGTTAGAACGGATAATAGAGGGATATACAGTTTCAAAAGCAATTAATCAAGAATTGACTTATAAAGACTTAACTTTTTCTATTGACAATCTATGGAGTGTTTTATTTACTACAGGATATTTAACACAAAGAGGAACACGTAATGGTGATGTTTTTCAATTGGCAATTCCAAATTTAGAAATTAGAAAGATATTCAAGAATAATATTTATAAATGGTTTTCTGAATTTATTAAAGCAGACAACCAAAAACTTAATGCTTTATATGCAGCATTTCAATTTGGAAATGTAAAAGATGCACAAAATATTTTTGAAGAATTTCTTAGAAAAACAATAAGTATTCGTGATACAAATGTACCATATGATAAAAAAGAAAACTTTTATCATGGTATTTTGTTGGGGTTGTTAAGTAATATGGATTCTTGGCGTGTTCGTTCAAACATTGAATCAGGTGATGGATATAGTGATATTATAATAGAAATTGCTGATTATAATACGGGTATAATTATTGAAGTTAAGTATGGCGAAAATGAAAATATGGATTCTGGCTGTGCTCAAGCATTGAAGCAAATTGAAGAACGCAATTATTCAGAACTACTCAAAAATAACGGTATAACTAATATACTTAAATATGGTGTTGCTTGCCACAAAAAAAGATGTAAAATTGTACTTGCAGAATAATGTGTTTATATATAAAAATATATAATCCGAAGGTCCAGGGCGACCAGAAAGCCCGGTCGACTCCGCAGAGTCGAAACCTTGCAAAACCGTAAACTTTACCTTTAGAGGCTGAAAAGTAACCAGAATGATGTGTTTATACACAAAAATATATAATCCGAAGGTCTAGGGCGACCGGAAAGCCCGGTCGACTCCGCAGAGTCGAAACCTTGCAAAACCGTAAACTTTATATTTAGAGGCTGAAAAGTAACCAGAATGATGCGTTTATACACAAAAATATATAATCCGAAGGTCCAGGGCGACCGGAAAGCCCGGTCGACTCCGCAGAGTCGAAACCTTGCAAAACCGTAAACTTTACCTTTAGAGGCTGAAAAGTAACCAGAATAATGTGTTTATATACAAAAAATGTATAAATAATCCATAAAATTGCTTGTACAATAACATTGACATATATAAAAAAATATAGTATAATTAATTACTGAGTAAGTTTGAGGTGAGTGTATGAAAAATAATAATTCAGGAATTAAAACTGTTGCGGATAACAGAAAAGCTAGACATGATTATTTTATAATTGAAAGTTTTGAAGCAGGTATTGAGTTGGTTGGCACAGAAGTAAAGTCAATACGTCAAGGTGGAGTAAATTTAAAAGATAGTTGGTGTTCTATAGACAGTGGTGAAGCCTTTATTAAAGGAATGCATATATCACCCTATGAAAAAGGTAATATCTTCAACAAAGACCCTTTGAGAGTAAGAAAGTTGTTGTTGCATAAAAAAGAAATCAATAGACTTTTTGGAACTATAAAGCAAGAAGGATTAACACTTGTTCCTCTTTCAATGTACTTTAAAGGATCAAACGTAAAGGTTCAATTGGGTTTATGTAAAGGCAAAAAAACTCACGATAAACGTGACTCTATAGCTGTACGTGATGCACAAAGAACCATAGATCGTGCACTAAAAGAAAGATCAAAATATTAAAACCATGGGGGCGTAAAGGCTTCGACGGGGATTTTGAAGTATAATAAGCGAGTAGAGGACGCACCAACTCTTAATAAGGGTGCACGTTAAATTAAACGCTAAAACAAATAATATAACTGTAAGCCACAATCGTGGTTTACAAGTGCAAGCTGCTTAATATAGCTTGTCCGTTCTGCTATTGAGTACCACGGCTATAGTTTAGAGCGTCATTTAGTGGTGAACGTTATATTGAATCGCCTTATTCAATAATAATGTATTAAAGGCTACTGAACTTTACGGTTTGTTTATCGTCTGTAAAGTAAGGGAATTTTAAACGATGAGCTACACTCGTAGAAAGTTATATGAATGTGTTTTCGGACACGGGTTCAATTCCCGTCGCCTCCACCAAACAAATGAAAATGCGTTTTCGCCAATAAAAGCACCCTAGATACGATTTTTGATTGTATCTAGGGTGCTTTTATTGGGTTTTATTTGTAAAATTACAACTGGTAAAGTTTTTATTTGTTTACTCGTTCAAAAATTTTGAAATTGATTACATTTTAGATTGACAATATAAATGTAAATATGTTATGCTAAATTAATAGTTTGTTCCTGAAGTTTTAAAACAAACTGTTCTCTATAAACAAAACATAAATCGCCTTGTGTTACAAATGTGTTTTGGTTAATAAAATCAATAAGGAGGATTGAGAAATAAAATTTATAAAATCTCCTAAAGCATACGAAATTCGCTTTCTGCGGAAAGCAACAAAGGGTGTTGCCCTTCGGCAAAACATTCTCTACCTTATACAATATGGCTGAATAGTAAAGTCCGTTCTCCCTAGATTTTCGGTATATATGATGTCAAGTAGTATTTAATTATTTATTTGCAACAGAAAGGAATGGTTATAAAAATGGAGAAAATAACAAAAAAACCAAAATTCAATTGGAGAAGATGTTTTAGTCTTTTCCTTATACCAATACTCTTTTTGCAAGTGGGTATCATGAATATATCCAAAGCAGAAGGAAGCGAAAATTTAATTTATGTAGCTATAACTGGTAATGATTTGTCAGGGAATGGAACTTCAAGCAATCCCTATAGAACAATTAGAAAAGCCGCTGAAGTTGCAACACCAGGTACTGAAATTCTTGTGCGTCCTGGAACTTATGTGGAGGAAAATATAAGACCAAATGTATCTGGAACAGGGGATGCTATGATTATATTTAGACCCGAAAATAGTTCCGATATAGGTAAGGTAATAATAAAGCACAATGATGTTTTTACTGGGTCAACTATAACATCAACAGTAAAACAACAATGGCTCAAGGATACTGGTTGGACGGAGGAACAAGTAAAACATTACAGTAATGCTGACATAGAATATTCAATTGCGGGAAGAAAAAATACATTGACAGATGTTTTTAATTTATTCCAACGTGATTATATTCGAATTGAAGGATTTGTATTCAAGGACTACAAATATGCACGAAATACCATTAATATAAATGGTACGGGGAATGTTGTTATAAATAACCGATTTGAAAACTTAGGCTGTGTTTATAGTTCGCCTTGGCATTGGACATCAGGAGGTGTATATCGTGGGGATGTTACATTGCCTGTTAGTGGGAGTTTAAATGTTGTACGTAATAATTATTTTCAGAGCATTTATGGTGAAACGTTGTGCTATGATGGTGGTTCAAAAGACAACATAATAACAGAAAATACATTTATTGGTGCTATAGGCAAAAATTCTAATTACAGTGGTTCAGAATCGTCAACTCTAGGTGGTAGATTTGAAAATAATAGAAATAATGCATTTGCTTTCAATTACTCCGGTGGTTCGGTTAACGGTGGTACAATATGGCTTGATGTATGCGTTAGAGATTTTACTGCATTGAGAAATGTGGCATATAATACAGCTTATTTTATGTTTAATGAATCAGGTTGTGAAAGAAATTGGGCATATGAAAATATTGTATACAATAAGCCCCTTGATTCTAACAAACGTATGCCTAATGATACGGAATACTTTACAAATTTCCCAGCACAGCGTATAGAAACAGGACTTTTTACAGCGTTTTGGGATACCGGTTCAACATGGGACGCAAGATGGGTAAACAATGTTGCTTATAATCTTAAGCAAGGTATTTGTATAGACAGATCATGGCGTGATGAAGTCAGAAACAACATTGTTTATGAAGATAATAACAGTCAGTACAACAGTGTTGAGACTTCAGGTATTCTTATAAAAGAAACTTCTGTAAATGGTTTTCATCCATGGCATGGTATAGATTTAAAAGGCGGTGGTCCACAGATTATCAGAAATAACTTGTGGTATTCTACCAGAAAAACAGATTTTGTTAGATATATGAATCCATCACAACCTTCAATTACAGTTGATGCTTTTAATTCTCAGATAAAATCAAAAACTGAACTTGGTAAAGACCCAATGTTTGAAAATGCACCTGCAGGTGATTTTCGACTTAAATCTGGCAGTCCTGCAAAAGGAACAGGTGACAATGGTGTAGATAGAGGTGCATATGCTGTTTATCCAAAAACTAATGTGGGATATAATAAGAGTCTTGGTTTATTAGAAGATGTAAATGTTAGTTTTAGTACACTTAATTCTTATGCAAAACCTGGAGATATAGTAAATCTAGAATTGAAATTAAACAAACCTGCAACTGAATCAATGAGTTTTGAAGTAACACCTGTTGCAGGAGATGCACGTATAGATAAAGATTTTTCTTTTTTAGACAGCAAAACTGTTACATTTAAATTAGGTGAGAGAAATAAAACAATACGTGTTAGAATTCTTGAGGGATATGATCTTGACCAGCTTTTGGCTTTTCGTATTGAGCCAGTTGGTATTACTAATTTAGAAGAAGTTGGTCCAAGAAATCTGCATCTTTTAAAGATAAAAAGAGTATCAAAGAGTATATTAACTATAAATGATGTTGGTGACTCTATGGGGCATTCCATAGTCGAGTATTATGAACCTGGCGAAACAGTTACAATTGATGCAAAAACAAGAAACGGTTATACGTTTGCAGGTTGGGAAACTGGTTATCATGATATCAAGTTACCTCTTGCGAATGAAAAAAGTTCAAGTACTACATTTGTTATGCCTGAGTGGAATCCAACAATACGTGCAAAATGGACTTTAAACGGTTCTCTTGTAAATGTAACAGGAATAACCTTAAACCATGATACACTTTCATTAAACGCAGGAGATATAGCTCCAATAGAAGCTACTGTTAATCCCGAAAATGCATCTGATAAGGTTGTGTTGTGGACTTCTTCAAATCCACTTGTGGCATCGGTTGACAATAATGGTGTTGTAACAGCATTATCTGAAGGTACAGCAGAAATTATAGCAAGAACGTTAGAGAATAGTGACAAACAATTTACAGCGAAATGTAAAGTCAGTGTTATAGGAACACTTGCACCTACTGACAATATTATTGAGGCTGAAGATTACTCTGTACAATTAGGAATTAATGTTGAAGATTGCAGTGAGGGCGGAAGTGATGTGGCATATATAGAGAATGGAGACTATATTGGATTTAAAGGTATTAACTTTGGGCAAGGTGCAGACTCAATTAATTTCCGAATTGCTTCAAACGGTAGTGGTAATTCAATTGAAGTGCGTATTGGTTCTCATACTGGTAAACTTATCGGCAGCATGGATATCAGTGGAACAGGTGGTTGGCAGAAATGGGCAACATATAAATGTAATATTGATAAGACAACAGGTATAAATGACGTATACTTTGTATTCAAAGGTGCTAGCGGTTATTTATACAATATCAACTGGTGGAGTATAAATTATCTATATGAAAATGATCCTATTTTAGGTGACTGCAACATTGATGGAAAAGTAAACGTTTCTGATGTAGTAATGTTGCAAAAATGGTTATTATATGATATTAGTGAACTTATCGGTTGGAGAAATGTTGATCTTTGCAAGGATAATGAAATTAATATACTTGATCTCTGCCTTCTTAAGAAAATGCTTCTTGAAAAATAAAACAGATTTCTACTATACGGAGTAAATATGGAGTTCTGCTCTCCTTGAACCTTGGGAATGGGTTCTTGTTTTAGTCATATGGTTGAATTTTTTTTCGTAGTTTAATATGGTTTTTATTTTAACCCTTATATTTAGGCTTTAAACAGCTTAGATATGAGGGTTGTTTTTATTAACATTGAAAAAAATTTCTATAAAACACTTTTAAATCACATGATTTTAAGATGTTTTTCTTGTTGTTGCAACACAAAAATATCAAAAAAATAATTACGTTTATTTTATTATGTTTACAAAAATGAGATAAAAGGTTATAATATAAGAGAGGTTAAAAAAATATATAACATAGGAGGCGAGCAAAATGGGTATAAAAAAACTAGTAAGATTTGATTGGGCGATGAAATATATACTAAGAAATAAGGCAAACTTTGATGTATTGGAG
>JAEXNS010000122.1 GCA_023439605.1 Bacillota bacterium
GCCCGGTCGCCTCCGCAGAGTCGAAATTCATAACAAAGTTAACCAACCTGTAATGGATGAATATTAACTAAAATACAGAAGGGTGTTTATTATGCAAATAAACAAATTTTTACAACAGAGACCATTGATTTTTGATGGTGCAATGGGAACGTATTATTCTGAATTTTCTAACCAAAAATGTGAATTTGGTAATATAAATGATAAAGAAACTATTCTAAAAATACATAAAGAATACATTGAAGCAGGCTGTAAGGCGATACGAACAAATACTTTTGGAGCAAATACAGTTTCCATGGAATCAAGTTTTGATACTGTTAAGGATTCAATTATAAATGCAATAGAACTTGCAAAAAAAGCAATATCTGACTATGAGATTTTTTTATTTGCTGACATAGGACCTATTCCCAGTTCAAAAAACAATACTACCTTTGATGAATATATAAATATAATAGATATTTTCATTGAACATAATATATCCCATTTTATATTTGAAACTTTTGGTGATGATGTTTATTTAAAAGATTTAATTTCATATATAAAAAGCAAAAGTAAAAATTCATTTATCATAACCAATTTTGCGGTAGCACCAGACGGTTTTACTCGTTTGGGGATTTTAGGTAGCGAACTTTACAAGAGAAGCCAAGCCAATTTAGAGATAAACGCCTTTGGTTTCAACTGTATTTCTGGTGCATATCATTTAACCAAATATATAGATAACTTTGATGTTTCAAACGAAACTGTTTCAGTAATGCCAAATGCAGGATATCCAACTGTAATAAACAACAGAACCTTTTTTGAAAGCAATTCTGATTATTTTGCATCACTAATGCATGAAATTGTAAAAAAAGGTGTCAAAATAATTGGAGGCTGTTGTGGTACAACACCTGACTATATAAGAAAAACCGTAAACCTATTACAAAATTTTGATTATACTCACTTAAAAATAAAAAAGCCTAGCCCAAATATATCAAATATTAAAAATCAAAAATCAAATATATTGATAGAAAAATTAAACAAAGGTGAAAAAATAATTGCTGTAGAACTTGACCCGCCTTCAGATACAAACATCAATTTTTTTATGGAGGGTGCTTTACAGCTTAAACAGTGTGGTGTTGATGCAATAACCATAGCTGATTGCCCACTTGCAAGAGCACGTGTTGACAGCAGTCTCCTTGCGTGTAAATTAAAGCGTGAACTTAACATCAATGCCATACCACATTTAACATGTAGAGACAGAAATATAAACGCAACAAAAGCCCTTTTACTAGGGCTCAACATTGAAGATATAAATAATGTTCTAGTTGTTACTGGTGACCCTGTTCCTACTGCTGAACGTGATGAAATTAAGACATTATTCAGCTTTAATTCTGCCATACTCTCAAAATATATTCGTACTTTAAACGAAACTATTTTTAATCAAAATCCATTTAATATATGTGGTGCTTTAAATGTAAATTCAAGGAACTTTGATATACAAATAAAAAATGCAAGAAAAAAAATCGAACATGGAATGAATATGTTTTTAACTCAACCCATACTTACAAAACAAGCAATAGAAAATTTAAAACTGGCTAAAAAAGAGCTTAATGCCAAAATACTTGGTGGTATTATTCCTGTTGTAAGCTACAGAAATGCTTGCTTTATGAATAACGAGATTTCTGGAATAAGTGTTTCAGATGAAATAATTGAAATGTACAAAGATGTTGATAAAGAACAGGCAACTGAACTAGCAATAAGGATTTCTCTCGAAATTGCTCATACAATTCATGATTACGTAGATGGTTATTATTTAATAACTCCTTTTAAACGTGTAGATATAATAAGTGAAATTATTAAAAACTTAAATTAAAAACAAAAAAGCCTTACTAATTCCAACTCAAAAGAATTAATAAGGCTTTTAAAATTTCACAACATTTATAAAATGAAAATATATTTTCTAAAAGTCGGGTGCGACCAATGTCGTCAACTTAGTGAAAAATTAAAGTTTTACTCTATTTTAATCACATCATTATAGGAAACCCATCCAATATTATTTAAACAAACTCTATACTTTCTCGACATATCTGCAACAATAATTGATATGGTATATGTCCCATTTATTCTTACACTATTTCCAGTTCCATAACTAGTTGAGTAAACCACCCCTGAATACTTCACCTTATCTCCAACTTTTAATTTTTTGTTCTCTTCAACGGTTTCTGAAGGTGATATTGTTTTGGTTTTTTCAGTTGTTGTTGGTGGGGTTGTTATTGGACTAACTGTTATTTCAGTATTAGATGACGGAACTTGAGTTGTAACTGTATTTTCTATTGAAGTTTCTGAGATTTTCTTTTTTAACTTCATTGTAACTGCATTACTTCCCAATTTTGTATATATCTTTTTAAACTTATTTATATCATAACTCATTTCACCATACAAAGGGTCTTTAACTGTTACTTTTTTATCAGCCATATCATATCCTGTCAAAAGTACACAATGTTCATTTGCCAACCAAGTAACTACCTTTCCTTTTGGTGTAATCCATGATTCGCTATTATATGGATCAGCCAAATAATTTGTAGTCCAAATAACTACAGGAATATCATCATCAATATATTTTAATATTTCCTCAAAATCTGATCCAGTTAAATTTACAACATCAAAAGATAAATCTTTATCTTTTATATATTTCTGTGCAGTTTCAACTATACAAGGTGCATAACATCCATAACCAGTTGGATTTTGTGGGTTTCCTGCAAAAACCTCATGGAAATCAGCACCATAATCAACACCATTTTTTGTATAAAAATCCAATCTAGGCATATAGTTCATAGCCAAATCAACTTTATCTGCACGAACTCCAAAGTAGTTAAACAACATGGTAAGTGATGTAACCTCACACCCTGTCATCAATTCAGGTTCTTGATATATATTTTTAACATCTATATCATGATAACTTTTCATAGGCTTTGACGTTATATTTTCAGTTTCCTTATTTTGTGTTGTTTCTAAAGTTAACTTTGTATCATTTAAACTACTTATTATACTTTCTATTGTAGCTATATTGCTTGATGTTGTTTCTGAAACCTCAGTACCCAGTGTTATTGTACCTGGATTATATGCAGTGTCACTCATATATGTTCTTGAAACTATCTGTTCTGTTACAGTAACTTCCGATACTTCTGTAACTATATTTTGTTGTTTATTTAAAATTTGTTTTTTCAAATAAATTAAATCAAACATATCTACAACTTGATTTTTATCATAATCAAGCATAATTTTATACGTATGGCTTAGTTCTAAGTGTTTAGTAACATAATTTTTTAATAAAACATATTTTGCAAACTCTATCTTTTCATCGCTTTGATTATGTAAAGAAGGATCTGATAAATCATTAACATTTGTAGCATATACACACATAAAACTATTGCAAATCAACGTTAAACCTAAAACAAAAGCTATAATTTTTCTATTCATAATAATCCCCCTTATACATATTCTTAGAAATATTTTTAATATTTAATGATTTGTTACTATTCGCCCATATAGAAGGCTGGTATGTTTTGATGAAAGGTTATTGCAAACGAAAAGCAAAACTGTTACCTCGTAGATTCAAAACTCCTACAAAATCGTAAACCTTACCTTTAGAGTCTGAATAATAACAATAATTTTAATCTAAAAAACATTATAACATAAATTTTCACTTTTTTCAATGATAAAATCATAAAAAAAATCCAACACCCATAAAGGGAATTGGATTTTTTGTTATACTATCTGTTAGCAATAGGAATATATTCTCTCTTTTTTGCAATTGCTTTATATGCAGGTCTTATAATTCTATTTCCTGTTAGCACTTCTTCCATTCTATGTGCTGCCCATCCTGCCATTCTTGATACTGCAAAAAGTGGAGTATATAAATCTTCTGGAATTCCAAGCATTTTATATACCAGCCCAGAATACATGTCTACATTTGCCCCTACTACTTTTACATCGCCTTTAATTTCTTTAAATATTTCTGGTGTTAATTTTTCTATAGTCTCTAAAAGTTTAAATTCTGCTTCAATTTCTTTACCTGCAGCAAGTTCATATGCTTTTTTCTTTAATATAATAGCACGTGGATCAGATAGCGTATAAACCGCATGGCCCATACCATATACTAAGCCACTATTGTCATTTGCTTGTTTTCCTATAACTTTTCTTAGATGATCTGCAACTTCTCCCTCACTAGACCAGTTTTTAACACTGGTTTTGAAGTTTTCTAGCATTTGCATAACTTTAATATTTGCTCCACCATGTTTTGGACCTTTTAAAGAACCAATAGCTGCAGAATATGCTGAATAAGCATCCGTTCCAGAAGAAGTTAAAACTCTACATGCAAAAGTTGAATTATTCCCTCCACCATGTTCTGCATGAAGCATCAACATAAGATCTAGTAATTGTGCTTCTTGTTTTGTATAATGTCTATCTGCTCTCAATAAAGATAAAATGCTTTCAGCAGTGCTTTCTTCAGAAATTATTTGATGCATAACCATACTTTCATGAAAATAGTGACTCTTTTTTACTTGATAAGCATTTGTCATAATTACTGGTAATCTACCAATTAGCTCTATTGCTTTTTTCATTTCACTCTCTATAGATTTATCTTCTGGAGTTTCGTCATATGAATATAAAGCTAAAACTGAACGAGCCATTTTATTCATAATATCTGGTGATGGTGCTTTTAATATCATATCTACAATAAAATTCTCAGGCAATTCCTTATGTTTAGATAAATATTCGTTAAATCCTGTCAACTCTTCTTTATCTGGTAAAGAACCAAATAGAAGTAAATAAACAGTTTCTTCAAAACCAAATCTGTCCTCAGCTTGTACATTACTTACTAAATCATTTATGCTATATCCCCTATAAATCAATTCACCATCTATAGGTTCTAATTCACCTTCATTTAAAACATATCCATGCACATTGCATATATTGGTAAGTCCAGCCACAACCCCTGTTCCATCGGGTTTTCTTAATCCCCTATTAACATTAAACTTTTCATATAAGTTAGGTTCAATAGCGGAATTCTTTTTTAGTTTCGTACATAAATTATCAATAACATCATTATCGTGCATTTTACATTTCTCCTTTAATTAAAAATGCTGTAATAATTTTTCTAAAACATTGCTATTTAGCCGTATGTGTGAGTCAGAGATACTTTAAGTAAAGACCAAGTTTACGGAAAAGTTCTATCGACTCTACAAAGTAGAAACTCCTTTAAAAATATATTTATACCTTTATTTACTAAATAGTAACCCTAAACCATTTTTTATTTAGAAAATTTATTAAGCTACCTATATAATAATACACTAATTAAAAGCACATTGTCAACAAATTATCTTTTAATATTATAAATAATTATAATCAAATTTATTTATAATATTAAGTCTATATTTATCTTTATGATTAATTTTTAAAATATATATCAAAAAAATAAAGTTCTTAACATTTATATATATTTTTTTTTACTTGACCATACTTTAATAATAAGCTATAATAAACATTAGTCAGTAGTTTGATAATTTTTTTGGAGGAAATAAATATATGAGAAAAACAAAAATAGTATGTACTGTAGGCCCAGCAACCGACAACGATGATATAATGAAAAATTTAATTTTAGGTGGTATGAATGTTGCTCGTTTTAACTTTTCACATGGAGACCATGAGACACATAAAATTAGATTTGAACAGGTAAAAAAACTACGAGAAGAATTAAAGTTGCCTATTGCTACTATGTTAGATACAAAAGGTCCAGAAATAAGGTTGGGTAAATTCACCAACAATGAACCTGTTGAATTACATGATGGTGATATATATGTTTTAACTACAGATAATATTGAATGTACTTCTGAGACTGGATGTATATCCTTTAAAAAACTACCTCAAGACGTTACCATAGGAAACAAAATTCTTATAAACGATGGTGTGATAGAACTAGAAGTAATAAAAGTTACTCCAACTGAAATAACATGTAAAACAATTTCAGGAGGAATACTTTCTAATAATAAGGGAATTAACGTACCTGGTGTAAAGTTATCAATGCCATATTTAAGTGATTCAGATATGAACGATCTTGAATTTGGTGCCAAAATGGGATTTGACTTCATTGCTGCAAGCTTTGTTAGAACTTCAGCAGATATAAATTATTTAAGAAAGTACACTCAAAGTTTAGGTTGGTTCAATGTTAGAATTATAGCAAAAATAGAAAATCTTGACGGAGTTGAAAATATCGATGAGATTTTAGAAGCTGCAGATGGAATAATGATTGCACGTGGAGACATGGGCGTAGAAATACCTTTTGAGCTTTTACCATCAATTCAAAAAACATTAATCCATAAAGGATACAATGCTGGTAAACAAGTTATAACTGCTACACAAATGCTAGAATCAATGATAACAAATTTACGTCCAACTCGTGCTGAAATTACTGACGTTGCAAATGCTATCTACGATGGTACAAGTGCTATAATGTTATCAGGTGAAACAGCCGCTGGAAAACACCCTGTAGAAGCAGTAAAAACAATGGCTTTAATAGCAGAAACAACTGAAAAAGATATAAATTATCATTCTAGATTTTCAACAAGAAAACCTGATTCCAGTTCAAATATAGAAAATGCAATTGCACATGCTACAGTAACTACTGCTCATGATTTAAATGCAAAGACAATAATAACGGTTACTAAAACAGGTGTTACTGCTAGACTTATTTCAAAATACAGACCAGAGTCACCTATTATAAGTTGTACAACCTGTGAAACTATATGTCGTCAAATGAATTTGTCTTGGGGCGTTACTCCAATACTAATTGACGAAAAAACAAATTCTGACGAATTATTTGAACATGCAATTGAAAGATCAAAAGAAGAAAATTTAATTGAAAAAGATGATGTTGTTGTTATAACTGCTGGAGTCCCTTTGGGTATTTCTGGAACAACAAATCTTATGAAGGTAGAAGTAGTTAAATAGTAAAAAATCCTTTGGTAATCAATTTTACCAAAGGATTTTTTAGTTACTATTCAGCCATTTGTTTAATACAGAGATGTTTTACCTAAGGTCCAAGGCTATCGGAAAGCCCGGTCGACTCCGCAAGAGTCGAAACCCTTGCAAAACCGTAAACTTTACCTGTAGAGGCTGAATAGTAACCTTTTTTATTATAATTACCCCATCAACTTTACCATAACTGCTTTTTGTGCATGAAGGCGATTTTCAGCCTCCTCAAATATTTCGCCAGAATGTTCTTCAAACACTTTTGTTGTAATTTCTTCTTCTCTATGTGCTGGCAAACAATGCATTACCATTGCATCTTTTTTTGCTACTGACATAATTTCATCGTTTATTTGATATTTTTTGAATACATCTTTTCTCTTTTCCATTTCACTTTCTTGACCCATAGATGCCCATACATCTGTCACCAAAATATCTGCATTTTCAGCAGCTTCAGTAGGTTCAGTAGTGATTTCAAATGATTCACCATATTGTTCAGCAAATTTTAAAACCTCATCACTTGGTTGATACATAGCTGGGCATGCAACAGAAACCTTCATTCCAACTTTTAAGCCACCAACAATAAGCGAATTTGCCATATTATTTCCATCGCCAATGTAGCACATTTTCAATCCATCGAAACTACCTTTATACTCTCTGATTGTCATTAAGTCAGCTAAAACTTGACATGGGTGAGAAAAATCTGTTAAACCATTGATAACAGGTATTGTACCGTATAAAGCCAAATC
>JAEXNS010000128.1 GCA_023439605.1 Bacillota bacterium
ATACTAAAATGAATTTAAAATCTTGCTATTTTTTGTAGTCTACTCAATTTTTCAAGGATCTTGGATTTCAAAATCCTTGAAATCTGCATAGAAAAGTTTTAAGTCATTCTATTTCATATTAGTATAACAGTATAACAGAAAATATTGAAACGATTTCTTCTACTATGTCACTAGATGAATATCTTTCTAAATTAGTGTGCAATGGATGCCCAAAGCATTGTCCATTAAATGCATTGGGTTGTAGAAAAGGAGAACAATATAAAACAGATGCCGTTGAAGATTATAACAAAATATATGCACAAGATGAGGTTTTAAATGAAGAAACTGTTACAGAATTAGCTGAAACAGAAACTATGTTAGAAAGTAATATAATTAACACAGAAAGTTTAGAAGAATATTTAGGAAATTTATTTTGCGATGGATGTCCAAAACATTGTTCATTAGCTAATTTAGGTTGCTCAAAAGGTGAGATTTACAAAGAAGAAGCAATAGCAAATTATAATAAAACCTCTATTTTAGAAACAGAAGTTTTAGCTGAAACTGAAAGTAAAATCGAAGAAGAAAATAAAGTTACAACAACGGAAATTTATGGCGATAATATTGTTTCAGATGAAGAATTAGATAAATATTTAGGAACTTTAATATGTACTGGATGTCCAAATCATTGTCCATTAAACCTGCTTCAATGTGGAAAGGGAGAAATATATAAAGAAGAAGCAATGTTAAACTATAAAAGTCAATCTGAAAAACAAAAAATTGAAATGATTGAAACAGATGAAACAACTAAAAACAATAATGAACCTAAGGAATCTAACTTGCTTGAATCTTTTGCTATTTTAAGTTTGTTTATTGCAGGAACACATTATACTATAAAGTTACTTGGTAAATTTTCATCAAAAAATAAACATTAAGAATATAACATTAATTTGAAATTTTGCCCATTTTTAATTTGTTTATTTGTATTGCATTTTTATATTATTTATGATATAATCAACTTTGTATGAAATAAGAAGGATAAAGAATGTTCAATTTACATTTTGGTTTATGATTACTATTCAGCCATGTATAAAGATGAGATATTTTACCGAAGATCCAAGGCGACCAGAAAGCCCAGTCGACTCCGCAGAGTCGAAACTCTTGTAAAACAGTAAACTTTACTTTTAGTGGATGAATAGTAACCTTTTATGAGCATTTTTTATAAAATATTTTAATTTAACTAGTTTTTAAGGAGTTTTTTATGAGCATTTTAAATGTAGAAAATGTAACACATGGTTTTGGTGCAAGAAGAATTTTAGAAGATGCTTCTTTTCGTTTGTTAAAAGGAGAACATGTAGGTTTAGTTGGAGCAAATGGAGAGGGAAAATCCACTTTTTTAAATATAATAACAGGTAGCTTAATGCCAGATGAGGGAAAAGTAGAATGGTGCAAGCGGATAACAACAGGATATCTTGATCAGTATAGCACCCTTACACCTGGTAAAACAATCAGAGAAGTTTTAAAAGAAGCGTTTCAGCATCTTACAGATTTAGAAAAAGAAATGATAGATATATATGAAAAAATGTCTGATTGTTCAGATGAAGAAATGGTAGAATTGATGGATGATGTAGGCGAAATTCAAGTTATGCTAGAACATAGCGGTTATTACAATATAGACAGTAAAATCGTAGAATATGCAAATGGATTAGGACTAGGTGAAATAGGACTGGATAGAGATTTCACAGAGCTTTCTGGAGGTCAAAGGGCAAAAGTTCTTTTGGCAAAATTATTGCTTGAAAATCCAATGATTTTGATACTGGATGAGCCTACAAACTTCTTGGATGAAAATCATATATCATGGCTTAAGAATTTTCTACAAAACTATGATAATGCATTTATTTTGGTTTCTCATGATATTCCCTTTTTAAATGATGTTGTAAATGTAATATACCATATTGAAAATGCTATTTTAACAAGATATACAGGTGACTATCATGACTTTAGACGTATGTATGAGCTTAAAAAGCAACAAGTAGAACAGGCATATGATAAACAGCAAAAAGAAATTGCAGATTTACAGGACTTTATTGCTAGAAATAAGGCAAGGGTAGCAACGACAAATATGGCAAAATCAAGACAAAAGAAATTGGATAAAATGGATGTCATAACTCTAACAAGAGAAAAAGCAAAACCTTCTTTTAAATTTAAATCTGCAAGAACTACAGGTAAAGTAGTAATAGATGCAAAAGATTTAATTTTAGGATACAATGAACCTTTAACAAGGGTAGTTGACTTACAAGTAGAAAGAAATAAAAAGATAGCAATAAAAGGTGTAAATGGCTTAGGTAAATCTACACTTTTAAAAACACTATTAGGTTATATAAAGCCAATACAGGGAACTATAGAATTAGACCAGTTTGTAAAAGTAGGATATTTTGAACAAGAAGAAATAGCATCTAGCAAAACAGCATTACAAGAAATATGGGATTATTATCCTTCTATGACAAATGCAGAAGTACGTGCTGCTTTGGCGAAATGTGGGCTTACAACGGAGCATATCACTTCTCAAATGAAAGTATTATCAGGGGGAGAAAATGCAAAGGTTAGACTATGCAGATTAATGTTAATGGAAATAAATCTTTTAGTACTTGACGAACCAACAAATCATTTGGATGTTGATGCAAAAGAAGAATTGAAAAAGGCAATAAAAGAATTTAAAGGAACAGTTCTGATAGTAAGCCATGAACCTGAGTTTTATAATGAAGTAGCAACAGATATTTGGAACTTAGAAGATTGGACAACAAAAATAGTATAAACTAAAAAAGCTACGAATAATTTTAATTCGTAGCTTTTTTAGTTTATATTCAGCCATTAAAGATAAAGTTTACAATTTTCGACTCTGCGGAGTCGACCGGGCTTTCCGGTCGTCATGGACCTTTAATATTCTAAACTAAGTTTAAACTTCTAAAAATAAATATAAAAGCAGTTATAGTTAAAACAGAAAATAAAGTTGTTTCTACAACTATAGCTGAAGATAACGAATAATCATTATTCATATTTTTAGACATAATATAACTACTTACTGTAGTTGGGGCACCCAACATTATAAGAATGGCTATTAACTCTTGATTTCTAAAACCTAAATATACTGCAAATGGTATAAAGATAAGTGGCTGAATTATTAATTTAATAGTTGAAGCTATAAAGGAGAGTGTGAGCCTTTTCTTTACCTCTGAAAAATCAAAACCTGCACCTACAACTAGCAAAGCTAAAGGGGTTGTTAAAACTGCTATATTGTTTATACTTTTTGTCACTAGTTCAGGTATTTGAACATTTAAAAGTGAAAAGGGTAACCCTAGAGAAATACCTATTATCATAGGGTTTTTTATCAATTCCATCAATAGTAAAGTTGGGGTTAGTTTTTGTTTTGTTTTACTGTTACTATGAATAGTCAATAAAATAACTGTAAAAATATTATAAAAAGGAACTGTAGCCACTATCATCATAGGAACCATTCCAGATGAGCCATATAAGTTATTGGCAATAGAAATACCTAATATGGCAGCACTTCCACGAAATGAACCTTGCACGAAACTCCCAACTTTATCTTTTTCTTTTAAAAATAGAACTGTAAGTCCCCATATAGAAAGCATGCAAATTAAAGTTATAAAGAAACAGAATAAAACAAATATAAAATCAAAATCGTTTTTAAAATTCATTGAAGAAATATCACGAAAAAGAAGTACAGGAAAGAGGATGTTGTAAATAAGCTTGTTTGTAGCTTTATCAAAATCACTATTTAAAATTTTTATTTTAAATAAAAACCAACCTAAAAATATAACAAAAAAAACTGGAATAGTTGCATTTAAGCTGAAAAGAAGGTTATTCATCTATGTATGCACCATTTTCTAAGCTTTATAAAATTAAATTCTACTTTCAATTATATCAACCATTTCTCCAACATTTTTCATACTAGAAACTTCACTCATTTTAAATCTTATTTTAAATTCCTTTTCAATAGCGGTTATAAGTGTTATATGTTCTAAACTATCCCATTCATCAATATCATCTGCTGTTGTATTATCTGATAAAGTAATATCAACTTCATCAAAGACATCAATAAAAACTTCTGTCAATTGATCAAATATATCTTCTCTTGTCATTTTAATAATCCTCCTCTAAAACTTGAATAACGTTATTTTTATTTTCATAATTTTCAACATATAGTTTCCAACTAGAGTTTTCTTTTTCATCTTTATTAATTAAATTAAACCCAAATTTTTCATATAAGTCATGAACCATATTATTTTTAGGAGTTCTTAAATAATATCCCAAAATGCATGAAATATTAAGCGAGTTTGCTATAGATACGAGTTTATCAAGCATTGCAAATTCCATATCTCTTTTTAAAACTCTACAACTCATAAGCCATAGATCAATATGTAGTTCATCGTTTAATTTACGTCCAACAACAACGGATACAATTCCATTATCTCCAAATTTATCGCACAACTTACCGTAAAGGGTAATATAATTTTCGGTATCGTTCATGATTATTGACATATCATTTTCGTTATAACGTTTTGTTGTAAGGTTAAATTGATTACTTTTGTTTGTGAGTTGAGCTATTCTGGAAATAGATATTTTATCAAAGTTTTTTATAGTTGCCTTCATGTTCAGACTTAATAAATAGTCGTTATAATTTGCAAATTTTTTATTTGAATTTTCACGTTCTATATTTGCCTTATACATAGCATTTCTAGTTAAATCATCTTTAGAAAAAGTAGTTAACTCAAAGTATCCGTTTCTATCAATTGTTTCTATGTAATTTTCAACATTTTCTATACATGGAGTCCAAATAGAGTTGTTTTGGCTATATACAATTTCACGTTCAGCTGGATTATCGTCAATAAAAACAACACTTGAAGAGGTTAAATTTATTTCAGAACAAATCTCAGCTATATTTATATCTTTGTTTTCCCAATTTGCTTTTATTTTTATAAAATCCTCAACTTTAAGTATATTATCAGGATGAGAAAGTCCATCTAAAGCGTTGCTCATATCATTTTTAGAGCAAACGGATAATAAAATGCCGAGGTTTTTATGAGATTTTATATAATCTTGAAATTCAGAGTATGCCTGTGAAACAGGGGTTTCATTTCCAATCTCGATATGTTCTTTGCCATCATCACCTATAACTCCACCCCATAGAGTATTATCTAAGTCTAAAACCATCATTTTTTTATTTTTACCATATATAGATTTAACTATATTTGCAAGATTAAATGAAAATTCAGGGATAGCATCAATACTTAAAGCATATTTGTACATATACCAATATAAAGGGTCAGCCCATTTTGAGATGCCATAAACAGAAGATAAATAATTTATATCATTAATATAAAAATTATCATGTTTTTCTGCGAAATCATAAAATTTTTGATTTAACTTAGTTATAAAATTTAATTTACCATGTGGAGAACTTGCATCCTTATTACCCATGAGTCTATAAAATGGTAATTCAAAATTATTTTGAATTATTGGACAATTATATTTTACAAATAATGATTTCCACATTTCCTCAAAATATAGATATTGCGATTGTAATTTTTTTTCTATTTCTTCATTACTTAATGATAGGTCAAAAGTATATTCAGTAATATTTCGACTTGTAGTATGTATAAAAATTATATTAGGATTAAAGTCCACTAAATCTTGATTATGAAAAATAGAATCATTCCAAAACTGGTTGTATTCAGATTTGTAAAAGCGAGGTTCTATTTCATAATTTAGCAAGAATAACTCTAAAATAGCTATTATATCGTCTGTAGTTGATCCACCAAGAACAGCAATATTAATTTTAGTTCTGTGAACTTCTTTTGATAATAATGTTTTTCTCAATCTTTTTTTCTTTTGCAAGATGTAATCACTATCAAATGGATAGGAAAATATATTCATAAATACCTCTTTATTGTTTATAATTCAGTCACTAAAAGTAAAAAAACAATTTTGTAGGAGTTTCGACTCTACGGAGTCGATCGGGCTTTCCGATCGCCCTGAATCTTCGGGCAAACATATCTTCCTATAATATGACTGAATAGTGACCTTTATTGAATTCTAATACGCTCAATGTTTTGGAAGTTTGAACCTGTTGCGGAAAAAGTATTCATAGCAAAAAGTAAATCAGTAACTCCTCTTTCACGTAGAAAATTAATAGAGTTAAGATCAAAATATCTCATATCTATAACATAAATATTTTTAAAAGAACCAGTTAAAAAAGGAACTAATGCATTTCCATAACTATCTTTTATTATGGCTAAGGTTCTTTCATTTGGTGCATCAGTTTCTATGTGGGTTATTTTTTCATCTCCACCTAAAAAAGTTAAATACAAAGCACTACCAACAGCATCCATGAGCAAATTCCCTTGATATGGGTTTTGGAAAGCGGTGTTATAGTATGTGGTTGTGTATTGATTTTTAGGTTTATAATAGGTAAAATCTTCGGGATTGTTGTTTAAATCTGCATCTCCAGAATAACCATATAAAGTTCCTACATATCCAGGAACAACCACTTTTTCATAAGTTCTGATATCCGCAAAAGGGAGATTACATTGTTCAGTGAATTTTTTTGCAGCGTAATATGCACCCAAAGCTTGCCAGTGATGGTCTGTTCTAGAATATATATATTCGTTTTTATGTTCCATTAGAGTATCGTGAATGTTGACATCTTGAACACCATTTAAATTATTTCGTATATTTTCTAAATTTTCTGGTTCACTTCCATGTGAAATAGTTGAGTAAGAAGGCCAGTAAAATGAAATTGCAGTTGGACAAACCATAGAATAGACGTTTACAGCTTCGCCTAAATCAGCTTTATAGGCATTTACATATGCAGCGTAAACCTGTCCATTTTCTAAACTACCATAGTATATAGGAATGCCTCTGTTTTTATATATCATTATATTATTGCTCAATTCGCCTCCATCGTTTGGATCTTCAACAATAGGGGGAGCTGTTTCCATAGGTGGTGTAGTGGTTGTTATTTGTGTTGTGTCTTGAGGAGGCAATGGTATTTGAGTAGTGATTTTTGTAATAGAAAAATCTTGGGGAAATGGAATTGTCTTAGGATTAAGAGAATCTGATTTTTTATGGTCGACAGTGTACATTTTAATGCCATTCATTTGAATACCTGAATAAGAACGAATGGTTGCCGCAAAGTTTTTAAAATTGTTTCTAAATGGAACCGTGTCATTGAAAAAAGCAGCAATATTATCTGTATACTTTCCACTTATTAAGCTACTTTTATCGTATTTTGGGAATTCAGCTAGTTTTCTATTTTCTATTTCAGAAATAGTTGGTCTTTCAAGAACAACTAAAGATATTGATATTAATAGTAAAACAGCAGAAAAAATAAATATATTTATTATATCAAATAATTTATTTATTTTACGTATTGAATTTCTTTTTGCATTTTTATTCACATAAATATTCTCTTTTTTTCGTCTAAATAAAGCCATAAAAAACCTCTTTTTAAAATCTAAAATACAAGAAAGGATTATTTGTAGCATCTACAAGCATAACTGAAGATATAAATAATAGAACTATTTTGAATGTAAATGCAGTTGCATTTCCGAAAAAAGCAACAATCCTTGACTTGTTTTTTAATTCTTTTATTCCGTCTAAAAGTGGTAAACATAATAAAATAGCTATTATTATTAAATATAAATTATTTAAAAAAGATACTTTCAAGGCATCATCAATAAGAGCATTTCTGTTTAATCCAATTATGTTTTTGAAAAAATCCATTAATCTTGAAAAGTCCTCAAAAAAGAATATTCCAAAACCAATTATTATTATCATTTTACTATAAAAATGACGTATAATCAAAGGTATTTTTTTCATTTTCTTTTTGCCTATGTTGGATTCTATGAATATGAAAATTCCAAAATAAAGTCCCCATATTATATAGTTCCAGCTTGCACCATGCCATAATCCTGTACAAAACCATACTAAAAATAAATTTAAAACTTGAATTCTCTTTCCGAATATAGGTAGGTAAAGTAAATAATCTCTGAAGAAACTGCCTAGTGAAATATGCCATCTTTGCCAAAATTCCGTTACATCTTTACAGACAAATGGGTGCTTAAAGTTTTCATCAAAATTAAAACCAAAGATATGCCCAAGTCCTATGGCCATATCTGAATAGCCTGAAAAATCAAAATATACCTGCATGGAATACATAATTACGGTGTACCATGTTGTAAGAACAGGTAATTCACTTATATCTCCTTTGAAAAAGGTGTCCACTATAGTACTTAAGTTGTTTGCAATAATTACTTTTTTTGATAAACCAACTATTACACGAGTTATTCCTTTGCTTATGCTTTGGTAATCTGATTTTCTAAAGTAAATTTCATTTTCAATTACACTATATCTAACTATAGGTCCTGCGACTAGTTGGGGGAAAAGAGAAACATACATTAAAAAGTTAAAGTAATTTTTTTGAACTTTAACTTTGCCCCAATAGCAGTCTATGGAATATGAAAGAGTTTGAAATGTATAGAAACTAATACCAATAGGCAATGTGAAGTTTGGTGGTGGTATATCTGTTTTAAAAACAATATTTATATTGTTTATAATAAAATCACTATACTTAAAAACAAAAAGCAGTCCTAAATTTAGGATTAGTGAACTTGCAAGTGCTATTTTTGAACCTAATCTATCTCTGAATTTATTTATGATTAGACCATTAACATAATCTATTGTAGCACTGAAAATCAATAATGATATCCACACAGGTTCTCCCCATGCATAGAAAATAAGGGAAAAAACTATTAAGACTATATTTCTATATGTTATATTTTTAAAGGCAAAATAACATATAAGGCATATAGGTAAGAAAAAGTAGAGGAAAAATAAACTAGAAAAAACCATTTTTATATCTACACCTTTTATAATAGATTTGAATTTATAGTTAGAATTTTTTAATTTCGTATAACCATAAAATATATAAATTTATTTAGTAAAATTAAATAAATTTATTGTTAAATATTTTAGCACACTAACTTATATTATACTACATATTTTTATATTTAGTCAATGAATAATTTGTAATTTTTATAAAAAGTGTTTAAAAATTTAAAGCATTAAAACTCATAATTAAGGAATCGTGATATAGAAAAAGGATTATTAGTCTTTTTGGAGCTTATAAACGAAATTTTAAGTTGAAAAATTAAATTATTATACTGTTTACTTTTAGAGATTAATACCGATTTTAAAAGTATACAAAATACCTACTTTTAAAATACGTAAAATAAATTTAAAATAATAGGTTATATGGTGAAATTTCTTTGACCTTTTATTTTAAAAAAGGATTAGGGGTGTTATTATGAAATTTAGTATTAAAGTTAAAATGGCATTGCTAATGTTAATAGTTGTTGTTTCTATATGTATAGTTGGTGTTTTGGCAATTAATCAAATGAACGAATTAAAAGATGCATCGTTAAAAACTCAAGAAAATCAAATTAGAGATGAGTTTGACAAAAATATTAAGGAACAAGTTCAAAATGCTCTTTCACTACTTGACACCATTTATAAAAATGCTCAATCTGGCGAATATAGCATGGAAGTGGCAAAAAAAATGGGTGCGGATTTATTAAGAGAGTTGCGTTATGGTGTGGATGGATACTTTTGGGCAGACACTTATAATGGTGATAATGTAGTTTTACTGGGCAAGGATACCGAAGGCAAAAACAGAATAGACGCACAAGATGTAAATGGATTTAAAATGATACAAGCAATAATAAAAGTTGGTAAAGAACCTGAGGGTGGATATACTAACTATAGTTTTCCTAAGGCAAATGAGACAGAACCATTGCCTAAACGTTCTTATAGCAAGTCGTTTGAACCTTTTCAATGGGTAATAGGTACAGGGAACTATACTGATTTTATTGATGAATACATTATAGAACAAGAAAAAATTGCTGAAGAAAGTATTTCTTTATCTATTAGAAAGATGGTTGTTTTAGTTGGGGTTTGTCTTTTGTTTTCTATTTTAATAAGTTTGTATATAGTTTTTAGCATTATAATATCATTGAAAAAATTTATCAAAATTACAGATCATTTGGCAAAAGGAAATTTAGATACAGAAATAAATATAAACTCAAAAGATGAAATTGGTGAATTGGCAACATCTATGAGGGCATTAGTGAGTAAACTTAAGACTTATATAGTATATATAAATGAAATATCTGATTTACTCAAAGAAATGGGAACTGGGAATTTGGACTTGATTTTCCAGCAGACATATGATGGAGATTTTGAGATTATTAAGGATTCATTTTCTAATACTGCAAATTTGCTAAATGAAATTCTTTCTGAATTTAGTTCAGCTGCAAATCAAGTTGCAATTGGTTCAGATCAAATTGCATCTAGTGCCCAATCTTTATCTCAAGGGGCAACTGAACAAGCAAGTTCTATTGAAGAGTTGTCAGCTTCACTTATGCAAGTATCATCACAAATTATTGAAAATGCCGAAAATGTAAGTATAGCTACAAAATACATTGAAGAAGCGGCATTTGAAGCAAAACAAAGTAATGAACAAATGAAAAATATGCTTAGTGCTATGGATGATATAAATAATTCTTCAAATGAAATTTCTAAGATTATTAAAGTAATAGACGATATTGCGTTTCAAACAAATATACTTGCTTTAAATGCAGCTGTTGAAGCCGCTAGAGCAGGTGCGGCTGGAAAAGGATTTGCAATTGTTGCGGATGAAGTTCGTAATCTAGCATCAAAGAGTGCAAATGCTGCAAAACAGACGGCAGTACTAATAGAAAATTCAATAGAAATGGTAAGTAACGGTTCTAAGATTGCAGAAAAAACTGCACTATCATTAGAGGATGTTGAAACAAAAGCAAAACTTCTTGCAGAGACTATGGAGAAAATTGCCGAAGCTTCAAAGCAACAAGCAACAGCAATAGAACAAATTAATATTGGAGTAGAACAGATTTCTACAGTAGTTCAAACAAACTCTGCAACAGCGGAAGAAAGTGCAGCGTCTAGTGAGGAGTTGTCAGGACAAGCAAATGTTTTGAAAAATCAAATATCCATATTTAATTTAAAAGAAAATATAGATATTGATATATAATGTAGAGATGTTTTGCCGAAGGTCCAGGGCAACCAGAAAGCCTAGTCGACTCCGTAGAGTCGAAACCCTTGCAAAGCCCCAAACTTTAGCTTTAATGGCTGAATAGTAACAGAATAAAAATCTTTTTTTAAAAAAGATAAAAAAAGTGTTGACAAGAGCAAATAAATATGGTATGATATTAAAGTTGTGTTTGAGACCGAAGAAAAAACAAACGGAAAAGCTAGATTAATTGAAAAATA
>JAEXNS010000077.1 GCA_023439605.1 Bacillota bacterium
TGATAATATTTTTAAAATCATTTTTTTCACTAATATCTAATTCATCAGTATTTAGAAGTTCTTTATGTCTTGAAAATTCCTTTGACATTATCCTTTTAAATTCAAAAAGTGCATCTTCAAATGTAGGCTGCTTCATGCTCTTTAAAGAGATATTTATAACCGGATACTGACCCATATATTCAGTATATTCTTCTCCTGCTTTTCCTATGTTTAAATCTTTAAACAAATAAGAATTGTCTTCTTCTGTTTTTTCAAAGTAGTACTGTAACGTACTTAAATTCAAAGTTTTTCCAAATCTTCTAGGGCGTGTATGTAGATTTACATCACCTTTTTTATCTAACAATTCCTTTATAAATAAAGTTTTATCAACGTAAAAATATCCATTAGTTATTAACTTTTTAAAATCTTCTACGCCTATAGGCAATGGTTTAAAATTACTCATGAGTTCAGCTCCTCTCTTTTGTTTAATTATATCATTTATACATAATAAAAACAAGCATATAAATAATAGTAGAATATAATCTAAGAGAATAAAATCAAGATTGTATATCAAATATTTAGAATTTTGTATAAATTAAAATTTTATGGAACTTGCATAAATACAGCATTAAAATAATCTAGATTAAAATATTAAGAAAGTATAAAAAATTATTGCACTATGACAGTTTTAATTGACTTTTTTTATTCTCTATGATATAATTTGTGCATAAATAAAATGTTTTTCTTTAAATTAGAAAGGGTGATTTTTATGATTATGGTTTACAAATGGACAAAATCTTTAGAAACAGGAAATGAAACTATAGACAGTCAGCATAGAGAAATATTCTACAATATAAATAAATTTATAAATGCAGTCTATGAAGGAGAAGGTGAACAGGAATTAGAAAAAATTGCAGCTTATTTATATAAATATACCCTTCAACATTTTGAAGACGAAGAAAATTTGTTTTTAAAATATAATTACCCAGCATATGAAGAACATAAGGAAATTCATGATAAATTTAAAGGCAAGGTTATTGATATTGTATCAGATATAATTCATCAAAATAAAACAGAAGAAATTGTACAGAAATTAACTGATGTTTTGAATACTTGGTTAACAAATCATATAAAATTTGAGGATTTTAAGTTTGTAGAGTATTTAAAAAAAATTGAAACTATCGAATGATATACTATAAATATAAAATTTAAAAAAAAATTAGATTAATCGATAGGAGGTTTTTTTATGGCTTATATATTTAACAAATCCTTAGAGACTGGACATGAAAATATAGACAAACAACATAAGAAACTTTTTGAAGCTATTAATAATTTACTAGATGCATGCTCAAAAGGACAAGGAAGAAACGAACTAGAAGGCACAGCAAAATTTCTTTATGAGTATACAAGTATACATTTTTCAGATGAGGAGAAAATTCAAAAGCAGGTAGGCTATCCAGATTATATAAATCATAAAAAATACCATGAAGAATTTAAAAATAGTATTTTAGAGATTATGAAAGAACTGCAGTTACAAGGACCAACTATTGTTTTGATTGGAAAAGTTAATTCTAAAATTGGAGATTGGCTTGTAAACCACATAAAAAAAGAAGATGTTAAAATTGCAGAACATATAAAGAAAAATAGTTGAAAGAGGTGGTTTTATGGCATATACATGGAATAGTTCTTTGGAAACAGGAAATGTAAATATAGATATACAGCATAAAAAATTAGTCGAGGCACTTAACAAACTTCTCGAAGCATGTGCAAAAGGACAAGGCAGAAGTGAGTTAAAAAAAGTTACAGAGTTTCTTTATGAGTATACAACAACACATTTTAATGATGAAGAAAAACTTCAAAAGGAAATAGGTTATCCTGATTATATAAATCATAAAAAATATCATGCAGACTTTAAAAAGGTTGTAGCAGAAATAATGAATGAACTAGAAAGAGACGGTCCGAACATAGTTTTAACTGGGAAAATCAATTCAAAAATAGGTGATTGGTTAGTAAGCCATATAAAACGTGAAGATTTTAAAATAGCTGAATATATAAGGCAAAAAAACAATAAATAAGGAGATTTTTATGGCTTATACTTGGACAGATGAATTGATAACTGGTGATGAAAAAATAGATTCACAACATAAAAAACTTTTTGAATGTGTAAATGATTTTTTAGAAGCTTGTTCTCAAGGAAGAGGTAAGGAAGAAGTTGAAAATGCAGCGACATTTTTATATGATTATACTGTAAGCCATTTTAAAGATGAAGAGGAAATACAACTAAAATATGATTATCCTGAATACAGAAACCATAAAGAACTTCATGATGCATTTAAAATACAAGCTATAAAACTTGTAAATGATATACTTTTAAATGGAACAACTTCGCTAATGTTAAGTAAAATAAATGTACTTATAGGTGGGTGGATAGTTAAACATATAAAAAATGAAGATATAAAAATGGTTATATACATAAAAAATATTAAAAATATAAATAATAAGGAGCATGAATAATAGCTATTCATGCTCTTTATGAATTTAATTTATAAATCTTTGATTTTAATATAGTGAGTTCCTATTTTTTGATATAATTCATCATGAGTAACCATAATAATAGTTTTACCTTGTGAATTCATGGTTTTTAAAATCTCGATAACTTTATCAGCATTTTCACGATCTAGGGAACCTGTTGGTTCATCAGCTAGAATAATATCACATTTTTTCAACATTAATCTTGCTAAAGCAACACGTTGTTGCTCGCCACCAGATAGGGTGTATACTTTACTATCAAGTTTATCTGCTAAACCTACTTTTTCGAGGGATTTTTCAATAGTTATTTCAGAACGGTATTTTTTCTTAATAATATTAAGGTTTTCTGAAACGGTTTTATGTTCTATTAAAGCAAAGTTTTGAAAAAGAAATCCTATTTTTTCACCGTATAACCACATTTGATTTTTTCTATCAAAAATGTTTTTATCATCAATAAAAATTTTACCTGAATCAGGATCTTCTAATGCACCAACCATATTTAATAAAGTTGTTTTTCCACATCCACTTTCACCCTTTAGAATTAAAAACTCTCCAGATTCAATGTTGAAATTTACATTTTGAAATAAAACACGTTCACCAAAAGATTTTTTTAAATTTTCTATTTTAATCATACATTGCCCCCTTTTAAAATTCTAGGTATATTTTTCTTTTCGTAGTCAATAGAAAAAAGCTTGATAACTCCAAAATCTAAAATTCCAACAATAAAAACTGAAATAATGGGAAATATAATTCCAAATTGTTTTAAAATGGTCAATGATATCAAACACACAAAAGTACTAAGACACATCATAATTAAAGAAATTATACATAGTTTCCGTATCCGTTCAAATCTACTATAACCAGTTATTTTCATTATAGATAGTTGCATAGAATTAAAATTATACTCAAGCTTTATAATTAATATGTTTATATATATTTCTAAAATTAAAATCATAACTATAAATACCACACTGAGATAAAGCGAACGTCTCATTATTTCCCATCGGTATAAATAATAATCATAGACATTTGTTATAGTAGCTTTACCATTATATGTAGTTGCAAAATTTATTAATTCTGTTTCGTATACATTTATAATAAAATTATTTGCCCGCAAGTTTAATTTGAGAGGATAGTCACCTTTTAAAACAACGTCTTTATTTAAAATAGGGTAATCATCTTTCATTATAAGTAAAATTGAAGGATTTTTTACCCAAGAGCTTTTGTTTATAAACTCTTCTGCTACTGCAATTATAGAAGAATTTTTTTTGTACTTTATATTTTGTAGTTCAAAGTTCTCATTGTCTTCCAAACATAAGGAAGCAGCATGGCTTTTTATTAACTCTAAGTTTTCTTCTGAAATATTTTTTTTATTATTAGTGATTAAGCATGCTTTACTTGTTATTTTTTGGTTTTTGAGTTCGGGTATCCATTCACATAAATATTTATACGTAGATTTAGTTGCTAATATTACACTATTTGAATATCCATCATTATTTAAATGTTCTCCATAGGTGAAAGATATATCTAAAATACTTATTTTATCACTATATGTACGATAGAATTGTTCTCTAAGAAGAGGTGTATTACTGTATAAATCTTTTTTACCCATTAAATTTATATAATTATATGATTTATGTTCTTCAAAAAAATTTCTTTGGCGATAGAAGTCTAAGGATTCTTTTATAGTTGCTAGCTGAAACGTAATTATAATTACAGAGAAACTGCAAGAAATAGCTTTTATTATATACGTCCCCATTGTAAGTTCAAACCGTCCAGCAACTTTATTAAAAGCTTCTCTTATTTTAAAACTAAAAATACGAGCGTTTACAATACAATTGCACAAAATACATACTCCAAGCATAATAATACTTAAGTTAAATAAAAATAAAACGTTTGTGATATGTGAAAGTAAGAAAGTAGAGATGGAGAAAAACAGTATCAAAAAAATGGAATCAGAAAAAATTATCTTTAAGTAGAGGTTAAAAGGCTGTTCTCCCATAGTAGAACGTACCATAAGTTCACGTTGAAATAATGTCAAAAAATAAAAGCTCAAAAAACAAATTATTAGAGTTATTAAGCACCAAATACCTAAAATAGTTCGTTTCATATTTTTAAGAATATCGTAGCTATCTTTATTGGAAAATTTACCTCCGTATAAACTAATAAGATCCTGTTTCATTTTTACCATATCATCATAATCACCTAATAATTGAAAAAACGAAGGCTCGTTTTCTAATAACTTATCAGAAACATCCATGAAATTGTAAAAATTCACAGTAGTATTTCCAGAAAAAACACTTTTATACTTGCCAGATTTTATTGAATATTCTGAACTTAATATTTGTTTTACTATATCATCACAATAAATATTAACTTCACAAGTAAACATATTTTTTACTTTAATGTCTTGAACAAAAATAGAAACGTTGTGAGATTTGGCTGTATTTTGAATATCGGACAACATTTCTCTAGCTTTATCACAATCCTGTAAACAAAATGAAGTTTGATAAAATTTTGAGTTTTGTCCCACGTATGATTGGTATAGTTCTCCAGGGATAATCAATGCTATTAAAATTAATATAGAAAATATAATATATTTTATTTTTGTCATTTTATACTCCTAATTTAACTCTATAGGCAATGAAGTCCACATTTTTTTTGTTTTTTGGTATAAAAGACTGATTTCGGTTTTGGCATTGTCTAGTATTTGC
>JAEXNS010000088.1 GCA_023439605.1 Bacillota bacterium
ATGCAGCACACACCATTATGACACATGCATTTGATTATGGTTGGGTAAGATATGAAATGGGCTATTCATCTGCAATATGTATGGTTTTATTTGCTTTTATGTTTATTGCAAATAAATTTATAAATAAGTTGTTGGGTAAATATATGAATTAAGAGGTGGAACAGATGGCTTCAACTAGCGTTACAAATACAAAAAAACTAAAAGCATCAAACAAAAGAGTAGGCAATAGAATAGGTGGAACAATTTCTATTCTACTTTTTTTAACGATATTAGGAGCTTTTATGATTTTTCCAATATATTTAGCAGTTGTAATGTCAATAAAACCGTCACAAGAATGGTTTATATTTCCACCAAAATTATATGCTATAGATCCTACCTTAGATAATTTCAGACAAATGTTTAAAATGACAGGAAACCTATGGGTTCCATTTTCAAGATATGCTGCAAATAGTGTATTTATAACAATAACAATTACTCTAGTGCAATGCTTTACCGCTTCTATGGCGGCATTTGTACTTGCGAAAGGAAAATTTAAAGGGAAAAAAATATTAAATTCTATAGTAGTGATTTCTTTATTATATCAAAGTAATGTAATATATATAATGCAATACATGGTTATAGCGAAATTAGGAATGATAAACACTTATTTTGCTCTTATATTGCCTATGATTGCAACTCCGATGGGTGTTTTTTTAATGAAGCAGTCTATAGGACAGGTGCCAGATTCAATGATAGAGGCAGCCAAAGTAGACGGTGCAAGTATGTTCGTTATTTGTTGGAATATAGTTATGCCAAATCAAAAGCCAGCCTTGATGACTTTGATTATTTTTGCATTTCAAGCATCTTGGAATTTGCAGGGGCAAACATATGTTTTTGATGAAGCTTTAAAAACTTTACCAACTGCAGTTCAGCAAGCGGCGGCATCAGGTTTGGCAAGGCAGGGTGTAGCAATGGCGTCGGCTGTATTTATGCTTATTCCTCCAGTTATAGTTTTTATGTTAGCACAAAAAAATGTAATAGAAACTATGGCACATTCAGGAATTAAGGATTGATGTTTTTTATTATCTTGGAGAGGGGTGATGTTAAGTGCGAATTAAGATAATATTTATAATAGCTATATTTGTGATTATATGCAATATATTTGGAAATGCTATAAATATAAGTGCAGATGAAGCATATGATGTTTATAATTATGATAGATGGGGAGAACCCATTCCTTCTCAAGCAGGATATACTGCATATAAAAATGTATCTGGAGATGATTTGGGTATTGGCCATTTTTCTAATCTTAGTGATATAGCAAGAGATAAAGAAGATAATTTTTATCTAGTTGATGCGGACAACAACAGAATAGTTATTATAAATTCTGAATTTGATAAGGTAGTAAGAATTCTAAATGAATTTAATTATAAAGGTAAAAAAACAACACTTAATAAGCCAAAAGGAATCTTTGTATCATCTGACGATGATAAGATCTACATTGCAGATACAGAAAATTCCAGGATTGTAAAATGTGATACTGAAGGAAATGTTGATTTGATTATTGAAAAGCCTTCAAATGATTTGTATAAAAAGGATCAAACATTTTTACCTCAAAAAATCATTGTTGATAAAGCAGGATATATATATTGTGCCCTGGGCAATATTACCGGTGGTGCAGTTATGTTTAAAGCTAATGGTGATTTTGAAGGTTTTTATGGGGCAAACAGATCAAACGCATCACCAGTACAGTATTTTTTCAAATTAATTGCTACAGAAGAGATGAGAAAGTACATGAAAAATTCTGTTCCGGCACCTATAACAAGTTTTGATATAGATGAAGAAGGCTTTATATACACTTGCTCATCTTCTCAAACGCAGGAAATAGACACGGTTAAAAAGTTAAATGCTGCAGGATATAATCTCTTTGATGGCAATGAAGCTATTTTTGGTGATATAGGTACATTGTATAGTGCAAATAAAACTTATAGAACATCTATAGTTGATATAGAAATAAGTGATGATAATTTAATAAATTGTCTTGATTATACTTCAGGTAGAATATTTCAATATGATGAAGACTGTAATTTGTTATTTATAATCGGCAGCATAGGGGAACAATTAGGTGGGTTCAAACAAGTTTCAGGGATTGAATCCAATAATGATTATTTGTATGTAACTGATTCTCAAAAAAACACAGTAACTGTTTTCAAAAAAACTGTTTTCGGTTCTATAGTACATGAAGCAACTAGACTATATAATGATGGTTATTATGAAGAAGCTTTAGAACCGTGGTATGAAGTTTTAAAGAGAGATGGGAATTATAGAAGAGCATATATAGGGATATCTAGTGCTTTAATAAATAAAGGTGATTATAAAGCAGCAATGAAATATGCAAAACTTGCAAAATCCCAATGGATATATAACAGGGCTTTTGAGGGTTATAGGACAGAGTTTATAGATAATAATTTTACTTTAATAAGCATAATAATTTTAATTACAATAGTATCAGTGATTATTATTTTAGTTTTAAATAAGAAATCATTTACTATAAAGAATATAAATTCCAAAAAAAAGGAGTAAACTGATATGATGGATTTAACAAAAACTCAATGGGTTAAACATACAGTTTTACATCCTTTTGAGGGATATGAAGATTTAAGATGGAAAAAGGGTGGGTCCTTAAAAATATCCTTTATGATTGTATTTGTTTTGTTCATTGCTAGAATAATTTACAGTAGACTTTATGGCTTTCAGTTCTATATCGAATATGATAAGTTATTTAATATAGTACCATATATAACTCAAAGTATAGTTGTTTTTGTGGCTTGGGTAATTGGAAACTGGTCTATATGTACTTTGCTTGATGGTGAAGGTACCATGAAAAAAATTTGTATATTTAGTTCATATGCTTTAATACCATATATAACGCAGTTATTAGTGACCTCTTTTTTATCTCATTTTTTAATTTATGATGAAGTAATATTTATAAATTTGATTTCATATATTGGAGTTGGATGGTCGATAGTTTTACTGTTTTTTGCAATAAAAACAGTACATCAGTATTCCTTTATTAAAACTGTAATAGCTATCATTTTAACGATAATAGCAATGTTAATAATATTATTTTTGTTAGTATTATTATTATCTTTGTTACAGCAAGTATATGTGTTTGTATATTCTTTATACACGGAGATACTATATAGAATAAAAGTCTGATAAATTTGATTTAAAACATAAAATGGTGGTGAATTATTAATGCATAAAAATATAAAGAAGGTTCTTATTTGTTTTTTGTCTTTTGCAATGATTATGCCTTTTGCATATGAAACATATAGTGCGACAAATGATCAAATTTCAGAAAAGCAAGAGGTTTCAAATGAAACAGATGAAAAAAGTAAATCCGAAGATGAATATGTTATTAGAACTGAAAAAGAAACCTTAGATACTATGCAATTAATTTCAGAAAATGAAAATTTAATGTTTTATGTTTCAGAAGAAGAAGATTTGATGGCCTTAAAAAACAAAGAAAACGGATATATATGGTGGTCATCTCCGATAAATGCAGAAGCAGATAAAATAGCAACTGGTTCAGTTAAAAATGATTTAAAGTCTTCATTGACTTTGATTTACGGTGAACCAGCTAAAAGAACCACAACAAATTTGCGTTCTTCAAGAAATGCTAAACGTGTACAAAAACAAATTGAAAATGGAATTAAAATAACATATAGATTTAATTCTGCAGACATAATTATTCCAGTAGAATATGTTTTACATGAAAATTATCTGGGTGCTAGAATAATAACTTCTGAAATAAAAGAGGAAACCAAAGAGACAAGCGAGAGTAAAATAATTACTCAAATATCTGTTTTGCCCAATATGGCTTCGGCTTCAAATGAAGAAGATGGATACTATATAATTCCTGATGGTTCAGGTGCGATAATTAATTTTAACAATGGTAAAATCAATTCAAAAAGTTACAATTCTAAAATATATGGTTCAGATATAACTATGGTGCCAAATTTTAAACCTGCAGTAACAAAACAAATATATTTGCCAGTTTATGCTACTGTAAAAGGCGAAAATGGTCTTTTATCCGTTATAGAAAAAGGTGATGCAAATGCAGAAATAAACTCAAATGTAAGTGTGTTGTCAAAAAGCAGCTATAATTCATGTAATTTTAGTTTTATTTTAAGAGGTACAGATACTTTTTATATGGGAGGTGACGCAAATCCTCTAACAGTATTTGAAAAAGGGGATATAACAACTCCTGAAATAGAAATAAAAATGTTTCCGATAAAAAAAGAAAATATGCAGTTCACAGATGTTGCAGAGAAATATAGGAATTTTCTTTTGGAAACAGAGAAAATAAATATAAAAGATAATTTAAAGGATACAAATGTTTATTTGGATTTATATGGTGGAATTGAGAAAACAGAGCCTTTTTTAGGCGTACCAGTAATCAAGAAAAAAGCAATCACTACATTTGAAGAAGCTCAAAAAATAATATCTGAGTTATTTGATTTAGGCGTAGATAACATGGTGGTTACTATGGATAATTGGACTACAGAAGGTATAGAAAATAAAGTTGACAATAGGGCGGTTCCTTCATCTGTTTTAGGTGGTAACAGCGGTTTTAAAAAGATGAAAAAATATTTAGATGAAAAAAATATAATGTTTTATCCAGTAGTAAACAACAAAACTTTTGTATCTGGAAGTGGTTATTTTACATTTACCGATACAGCTATTCGGGTGTCAGGTTCTTACTCTAGAATGGTTAGATATAATAAGGCTTTTGGAATACAAGATAAACTTTATGACCCTATATCTATTTTATCGCCTATAAGTTTTGATAAAATATACAAAGATTTAGTGAAGAATTATAATAAGAAGAATGTAACATGTGTTTCCTTAGGAGATATGACATCAGTTTTATAT
>JAEXNS010000132.1 GCA_023439605.1 Bacillota bacterium
TCATTGAAATTTTTGAATATAAAGGTAAAAAAAATCATGTATCTGAAATTACAAAAAAACAAAATGATATTTTTAAATGTTTTGATATTATTCTTTAATACTACGCTATAATTTTCGGGAATTTAGGATATAATTACATAATCAGAACGTTTACATTCATTGTTTTTTGAATCGAAGAAATTGCTAGTGCTTGGGAATTTATCACATTTTATGATTACTGAATTTAGAGGAACTCCTTTGATTTCGAGAGTATAATCAGAATCTGGTTCTGACAATTTATAAGTATAATTTTGATTTGATTTTGTAGGAGTTGGTTGAATAATAACATCATCTTTTAGTAATTGTTTTACTAGTTCAATAGAGTCCATTATTAACCTCCATATAATATTTCATCTTGTATTTTATTCATTATTTCAATTGTACTATCAAAACAGCTTAGTTGAATGCCATCTTCGGCATTTATAGGTGTTTTAGTTAATGTTTGAATATTAGATACCCTTGTAGATCCGTTTAGCTTAATTTTTGAACGTTCAGATACATAAACTTTAATATCATTAACATTTAATAATTCAATTGTTGAATAATCCTCATTTTTTCTTAATTTTTCAATATGAGGTTTTTCAGAGTTTAATAATATCAAATTACTTAATTCTCTTAAAATATAATCACTATGAGTAGTTATAAATATTTTAAGTTTAAAATTAATTAGTGTTGACAATAATCGGGCTATTTTTCTTTGATTTTCAGGATGTAAATTTAATTCTGGTTCATCAATTATTAACATGTCATTAGGTTTAGCCTCATGTTTGAGATAAAATACAATATCTAAAAGAGATCTAACTGCACTTGAGCTTTCATCCATCGATAGTTTTGTGTTTCCTTTTTGTGGTTGAAATGAAAGTTCGCCGTTTTTATCAACATTGTAACTACCTCCAAGAATATCTTGGAATTTTTCTAAAACTTCAATATGTTCAGTCATTATAAAACTATTGTTTTTTGAACATAATTCTAAATTTCTTGTGAATTCAACGTTGTGTTCTACAGGCAAAGCGTAGTCGGCTTTTTCATTTTTTATTAATTCGATTGGATTAACATACATATCGTTTTTGATAACTTTATTTAGTAATTTATTTCGTGCAAAATTTAACTCCTGCCTAAAAATAGCCGCACCTGTTCTTTCAGCACTCGCAATAAAACAATTTGGAAATATTGATGAAAAAACTAAATGCTTAATCGTTTCGTTTAATGTGTGGATTATTAAAAAATCTGGGATATTAACATTTGAATTGTCGGCAAACAATGTGGTTGTTAAATTTACACTTTGTTTTTCTTTTTGTAATATCATCATTTCAGAATTGGTTTTAGTTGTTTTAATAGCTCTATGATATTCATCATTTAAAACTTCCACCTCATTATTGTCCACAATTATTTTAAATGTTGTATTTTCAAATAGCTTTTTTTGTGCTGAATAAACATCAGCTATTATTTCTGTATATTCTTCACATGCTTTTAAAATTATATCCTGTGCCTTTTCTAAAAAGTCATTTAAATTAATGTTTGCAACTCCATGGTTCTTTAAATCATTTATTATATCATTAGGTATTTTTAACTCATATTTTTTTTCCAAAAATCAATAAATCCATAAAGAGCGTAAGTTACATATGTTTTACCGCTATTATTTTTACCACAAAGAACAGTAAAGTTACCAAGTTCTAATTCACCATATCTTATAGTTCCTAAATTTTCTACTATGATTTTCATGAATACACCTCCACTAAATCTAACAAAACTTATTGTGATTTCGGATATTAATTTATAGTATAGTATTATCTTTTTATACTGTTTAACACCTCATTTAACATAAGCGTGTGTTAGATTTGACTTAATTATAACACGGGCGTGTGTTATAATGCAAGCAATTATTAAAATTGAAAAATTCATGTGTTATTCAGTTACTATTTAGCCATATGTATAGGGCAGAGATATTTTACTGAAGGTACAGGGTAACCAGAAAGCACAATCGACTCCGCAGAGTCGAAACACCTGTAAAAACTTAAACTCCATCTTAAGGAGATGGATAGTAACATTTAATTTATGATTATTATATCATTTTATAAAATAGACATCAAGGATGTCTATAAAAATAAAAGTAGATATAAAATAAAAAAGCTTTCAAACAAAGTTTGAAAGCTTTTTGTTGGTGACCCGTACGAGAATCGAACTCGTGATTCCGCCGTGAAAGGGCGGTGTCTTAACCTCTTGACCAACGGGCCATTTATGGTAGCGGTAGTGGGATTCGAACCTACGACCAATCGGGTATGAACCGAGTACTCTAGCCAGCTGAGCTATACCGCCGTCTTTATGTCGTTTCCTTGTGTTCTCCACCAGCGACTATATTATTATACCGCGATTTAAAACAAAAGTCAACACTTTTTTTGAAAAAAATTTTATTTGTTGAAAAAATATATTTTGAAATAAAATATATTTTAATTATAGTTGAAAATCAACAAAGAATAAAGCGTTGAGTTTATTATTCTGCAGTTATAGGTTATTTAACAAATTTGCAGGGGTTTCGACTCTGCGGAGTCGACCGGGCTTTTCGGTCACACTGGACCTTCGGTATATAAAAAAATAATAAAAGTCGATATTCAACTTTTATTATTTTAAAAATTATTTTATTCTAGAGGGTAATCTCTTAATTTTGGTAGTTCATCAAGAGTAAGAACTCTTTCATGATTATATACTTTTTTCCACATATCCTTTTCAGTATATTGTTCACTAAAAAGCTTAAATTTATCTAGGACAAATTCTCCACTCCAAGTGCAAAACCAAGCCCATTTAACATTATCTCTAAATGCTAGGTCAGGATCAAATAAACAACCGTTTTCTGTTAATGCAATTATTTTGTTTTGCTGTGAGTACTGTAGGGCTTCTGTAAATCGACCACCTTGAGGGGTATATACTTTTTCGCCAGGATATATATCCTCACCTACTATATCAACTGTTTCATCTCCAGGATACCATTCTTTGTTCTGCCCATTCCATACCCAAATTAAATTGTTTAACTTGTGTTCATTTGTCAATTTATCATATAGTATATTCCAGAGCTTTATATTTGATTCGGGTTTACAATTTCCCCACCAAAACCAGCCGCCACTAGCTTCATGTAGAGGTCTCCATAAAACAGGTACATGGGCATCGTCCAATCTTTTTAACTCTTTTGCTATAGCGTCTATATCGCTCATTAAGAGGTCATATCCTTCTTGGTCCTTACCCTCCATTATATTGTCTAAATTTATATTAGTAGCCTCTTTATAAAAGCCTTTGTACCATGGCTGGGCTTTTGTTTTAAGAAGGTATTTTGAGGGGGCATTCCAATGCCAACAAAAAGTAACTATACCACCTTGATTATAGTACCAATCAATAGCATGTTCTATTGCAGATGAAGCAGGAGCACCATTTTCTACTCTAGATGGAGTATATTCTATTAAATCCAATCCAAGCATAGCTGGAAGTTTCCCTGTTTCAGTTTCTATTTTTTCTATTTCTGAACTTGATTTACCTTTATCTCCGTATTGACCTGAAATTATATATTTTCCATAAACATCGGTTAAAAATTTCATAAGTCTTTTTGTGTTTTCATTTGAGTTTACGTTTACCAGTGAAGTAGATGCTTTGTAAACATCTTTTGAAATATCAGTTGACGGTGTTATAGTCATATTATCAACATAAATCCAACCCCAATAAGGTTTGATTATGATTTCGTTTTCACCTTTTTGCAGATATATTTGAGATATAGAACTTTCTGAAAATTCTTCGTTTTTTGTATATATTTCACCTACTGATTTACCGTTTATGACAATATAATTATACTTTTCGCCACCCATAGAGGCAGTATTAAAGGTAAGTTTATATAAGCCTTCATTTTCTAAAGTGATTTTAAAAATAACTCCATCAATCTCATTTTGTTCTAATTTTACATAACTATCTCCTGTAAAACCACTTAAAGATGCTGGTTGAACAACAGAAACATTTCCGCTGAAAGAGGAATTTTCAGCTTCATTAAAAAGTTTAAAATCTTCAGGCAAATTTTCAAAAGAAACATTATATTCAGACAAATCTAAATTTTCATTGAATTCTGTTCTAGCAGTTTTACTTAAATATTTTTTTGCTACTTTTTGACTAGAGTCGTTGTCTTTACTTTTACATGAAAACATAGTCATAGTTAATATGTTTAGGGCTATTAATATAATAATTGCCTTTTTCATATATTCCTCCATTTTACAGTTTATTTTTTCCGCCTGTGATAACTTACAAAGTCAAATCTTATTTGCTCAGTTATAAATTCTAACATTTCTGATGTTGAATTTATAAGTTCTTCAATATTTTCTGTAGTTATATCTAGTGGCATGTCGGCAGGATATCTAGTTTCTATGTAAAATCTGTTTAGTGCAGCACTTTTAGAGAGCCATTGTTGAAAGTGAGTATCACATTCGGTTGCTTGTTTACAAAGCCATGTGAGGTTATGACCATCAAAAAGCTTGCGTTTTTTGAAGAGAAGATATCCTTTTAAAGCTTTTTCAATACACTGCTGACAATGAAAAGCAGCAGCAGTGTAGCATCTTTCATCATGGAAAAGATTTTTGGCAGCTAAAAAATCTACATTTGAGTGAAAAAGCCAATCGAAGTATCTTCGGCTATCGTTTTCTCTATACCCTCGTCCCATATAGATAAACCCCCGAATTATATATTTTCCAAGCAAATGTACCAATATCGTTTTTTAACTTATTCCATTCAGAAAGTTTGTACAAAACTAAATCATAAGGAACTTCACTGTCTACTTGCATATATAAATTACACTCGAGTTCAGATATACTTTTCACATCATCATTGACAATAACAGCTAATTTAAAACTAATTAATTTTTCTGTTGTGTCTATTTTATTACTTACAAGTATTATGTTTATTGGTGAACAACGTTCCATTATCGAAACAGCAACTTTATCTATAACAAAATGACCTTTCATATTATTATCCTTTCTATATAACTGTGGACGAATGTCTGGTAACATGGCATCCTATATTTACAGCCACTGGTAATCCAGCTATATGGGTAGGATGTTCTTCAATGTTTACTGCCAAAGCAGTTACTGTTCCGCCAAACCCCTGTGGTCCTATACCGAGATTATTAATACTTTCAAGCATCGTTTTCTCGAGTTTAGAGTATAGTGGTTTGGGATTTCTTTTTGAAACATCACGACATAAAGCCTTTTTTGCTAAATAAGCACTATGCTCAAAGCTGCCTCCAATACCAACACCTACAACAATAGGTGGGCAAGGATTGCTTCCAGCATCGGATACAGTTTTAACTACAAAATCGCAAATATCTTCTTGGGTAGCAGAAGGATTAAACATTTTTATAGATGACATATTTTCACTTCCAAATCCTTTTGGACATACATCTATTTTAACTTTATCTCCATCTACTATTTTAGTATGTATTATAGCAGGTGTATTATCATTTGTATTGATTCTTTCTAATGGATCTGCAACAATAGAACACCTTAAATAGCCTTCTTTATATCCTCGTGCAACACCTTTATTTATTGAGTTATACAAATTTCCGTTTACAAAATGAACATCTTGACCTATTTCTAAAAATATAATTGCCATGCCTGTATCTTGACATATTGCGATTTGTTGTTCCTCAGCAGCATCTATATTTTTTATTAAATCTTCAAAAATAGATTTTCCTACAGTTGATTGTTCCATTTTTAAGGAATCTTTTATAACATTTTCAAGACTTTCAGGTAATTTTAAATTTGCTTCAATACATAATCTGCATATTTCATTTTCTATAATATTTACATCTATATCACGCATAAAGATACTTCCTTTATAATTTTTCTATAATATTTCCATCAATCATAACCATAGCTGGAGTAGAAGTAGTATTAAAGGGATTTTCCATATATAATTGTATATCGGCATCTTTCCCTATTTCTATACTGCCAACTTTTGAGGAAATTCCGGTAATTTTTGCGGCGTCTATGGTAATTGATTTTAAAGCTGAATAAAAATCAAGTCCACCTCTGATTGCCAAACCAGCAGTTAATGACAAATATTGTATTGGAGTTTCCGGATGATCTGTACAAATGGCAGTTGGTATTTGGTTTTTTATTAATTCAGCAGAATTTTTTATATTTAAGTTTTTGAGTTCAGGCTTAGAGCGATCACATATGATAGGACCAATAACAGTTTTTATATTTTTGTCTTTCAAAATGTCTGCAATAAGATGAGCTTCTGTTGCATGAATAAGAACTAAATCAAGATTGAACTCTTCCGCTATACGTATAGCGGTAAATATATCATCGGCACGATGGCAATGAAAATGAGCCTGTTTTTCTCTTTTTAATAACGGTGCCAATGACTCGTTTTTTAAATCAAAATCAGGAGGACTATTTTCTTCTCTATCTTCTTCATAATCTGCTAAATCTTCAAGGTATCTTTTTGTTTTAAAAAGTGCTTCTCTTATTATTGAAACAGTTGCCATTCTAGTCATTGGTGTTTCTTCTTTACTATTATAAACGGACTTTGGGTTTTCGCCTAGTGCAAACTTTATGCCAACAGATTTTATAATCATTTCATCGATACAACGACCATTTGTCTTTAGTGCATATATTTCACCACCTATTGGGTTTGCACTTCCAGGTGATGAAATAACCGAAGTTATACCTGCTTCACGAGCTTCCTTAAAACAAAAATCAAATGGATTTATTGCATCTATGACTCTTAAATGTGGTGTAACAGGGTCAGTATGCTCGTTACAATCATCTGATTCAAACCCTAACGCGTTTCCTATTATACCTAAGTGACAATGGGCATCTATAAAACCTGGAAATAAAAATTTACCTTCAGCATCAAAATCACTTTCAGTAAAATTGGTTTCACATTCGCCTAAATTTACAATCTTACCATTTTTTACTTCAACCCAACCATTTTCAACTATTTCGTCTTTGTGGTTCATTGTATATATTTTGCAGTTATATATTTTCAAAAAAATTACCCTTTCTTAAACAAAATGTAACTATAATTTGTTACTATTTATCCATATGTATAATGTAAAGATGTTTAACCGAAGGTCCAGGGCAACCGTAAAGCCCGGTCGACTCCGCAGAGTCGAAACTCTTGCAAAATCGTAAACTTTATCTTTAGTGGCTGGATAGTAACTATAATTTTAATGTTGCAATGTCGTTTGCAACTTCTTCAGGCGTCTTATGTGCATCAATAACAACAGTTGAATGGAGTTTGTAAACAGGGTATCTTTTGTTGTATAATTCTTCAACTTGTTGTTTTGTATTTGCAACTATTAAAGGGCGGTTTGTATCTCCTTCTATTCGTTTATAGCATACTTGAAATGGAACATCTAAGAAAACTACCACTCCTTCTTGTTTTGCTATTTGAGAATTTTTTGGATTTATCATTGCACCACCACCACAGGCTATTATATTTTCAGAGGTTGCCAATTCGGATATGGCTTTTGTTTCTTCTTCACGAAAAAAAGGCTCGCCTTTTTCTTTAAATATATCTGGAATTTTCTTATTTAACTTTTTTTCTATATAGTCGTCTAAATCTATAAATTTTTTATAT
>JAEXNS010000160.1 GCA_023439605.1 Bacillota bacterium
TGGTGTTTACAACTCCATCACCATCTAAATCTGCTGCACTTACATCAAAGTTACTGCTTATAGGCTTATTTGAGTTTAATACATAATTAGTCAAACTAATACTATCTAAAATATCAAGTTTGCCATCCTTTGTTACGTCACCATATATTTTCGCTGTTGTTTCTGTAGTTGCAGCACTGATTTTAATATTATCAATATTACTTGCTATTCCTGAAAACAACATACTTGATGCAGTTACAAATGATATTAATCTCTTCGCCGCCTTTCTTGCATTTATTTTACAAATCGGGGGGTGTTTAATGCCATAATAATTTTCTCCTCTTAAATTATATTTTTTTGTACAAAATACAGTACTTCTAAATGATAACATAATTTAGACATATTTGCAATGGGCTTTTTATTATTTAATCAGAAACCCCAGCCATGTTTTACAGCTGGGGTTGATTTTATATTTTAGAATTTTATAATAACTAAGTTAAAGTCTTTTGAGTAAAAAATAAAGTTTAATGATCCTTTTAGATATATAAGTCTTTCATTGAAGTCTATTCCTAATTCCATTTTTACGCCAACACCTGCTACAGTCATATCTACTGTCACTTTAGGGTTATTTGCATCTATTCTTACATCAATAACATTTATGCCAAAAACAGATACTTTTACGTATGCGTAACTTGCCATTATATTATCTAAATCTATGTGGAAATCGCAATCCCAAGAAATAGGTCCCCAACTACCATTGTAAGACATTCTGTTATCATTCACCATTTCCAAGTAATTTGTAGACATTTGTTCACTTGAGTTTAAAACCTGCTCATTTTTAATAGTTTGAACCATAAATTTATTGTTTTCCATATCTAACTCTCCTTTTTATATAATTTTTAAGATTTAAATCTATGTTTTAATTATATAAAAAATTTTAGAAAATGAAATAGTTTTTCCTTATCATAACAAAAACGATATTTAAGGTGCCTTTTTTTAAGCTTAAAATGCACATGTAATATTGTCCGAAACAAAATGCAGTATTTTATTTCCAATAAATCATTGTTATTTAATTGTTATTCAGTCATTGCAAGTTATTCAAAAGTTTAATAACCCCAGCCATATTTTACAGCTGGGGTTGATGTTTTTATAAATTTTATTTAGATATCAACATGCTCTCTCTTTAATTGCAATTTTCGCCTTATTTACAATAGTTTTATCGTTGTCATAAGTTAAAATAGTTTTAGCAACACCTATTTCAACCCATTTTATATCAGAAATTTCTTCTTGTTGTGGCATAAAATCATAATTTTTAGCTTTTCCCAAAAAATAAACAACCACTTTATTTGTATCCTTTTTTGGTGAATATGAAACTATCTCCCTAAAACTAGTATCAATGAGAACGTCTATACCGGTTTCTTCTTTTATCTCTCTCAAAGCAGTTTGATATTCTGTTTCACCAATCTCAATGTGTCCCTTTGGGAAAGACCAATGTCCACTATTTACGTGTTTTATAAGCAGTATTTCAATATTACCATGAAATTTACGGTATACAATAGCACCGCATGACTTTTCGTGAAACATACCTTTTATCCTTTCTAAAAAATATTTATTAAATTTATTATATCACAATAAATTTAACATGTCCACATATTATTTATTCAAATTTGTTGAAACTTCACATATAAATAATAGACAGTTTTGTTTATAGTAGGAATTAGATTGACTAAGGTTTCAAAATGATATATAATTGTTACTATAATTTAATTTATATAAATAAAAAAGTAAAGGAATATGGCTTATGCAAGACAACAACGTTTTTAACGACGATAATTTATTTGTCTACGATAATTTGCATGAAAATAAAAACAACGATACAAATACTATAGATGTACATAATCCATTTGACAATAATACTGAAAATACAGATTATAACTCAGATTATAGTAGCGTTTATGGTGATATATTAAATTCTCCTATTATCCCTTTTACGCCTTTTTTAGAAGAAAAGAAATCAATAAAAAAGTCTTTTAATTCTGTAGGTGCTTTTTTATTGGTACATTTTTTTTCATCTTCTGTTATGTACTTTTTTTTATTGCTTTTGGCATTTTTTATTCTAGTAATTATTAATCCTACTCAATTTGGTGATTTAAATTTAATTATAAATTCCGATACTTTTAATATGGCTGCAAACCTAATTTCATTTTTAATTATAAATATTTTGATCACAGCTATTGGGTGCAAATATACAAAAATAAGTTTTGACTCTTTATTTAAAAACAAAGAATTAAAAATGTCTGTCACTTTTAAATATATTGCTTTGGGTATGTTTTTTTACGCTATATCAAATGTTTTAATTATTTTAGTCTCAAATCTTTTGACACTAGTGAACTTAGAACCTACCTACCCTGACTTTAGTTTATCTGAAAATCCACGGTTACTCATTTTAACATTATTATATACATGTATAATAGCACCTATAACTGAAGAATTTTTATTTAGAGGTTTTGTTTTAAAAAATCTTTCTAAAGTCAGTCAAAGATTTGGGATCATTTCTTCAGCTATTTTGTTTGGATTAATGCATAAAAATTTATTTCAGTTTATACTAGGATTTATACTAGGCATTTTTCTTGCAAATGTTGCAATAAAACAAAACAACATTATAATCCCTATACTTATACACTTTGTAATAAATACTTCTTCCATGCTTATTAGTATTTTAGATGAAATAAATATGGATTTTTCAAGTTACTTTTTTGTCTTCATGAACCTTATTTCGATTGTTATAGGTGTAATAATTTTAATTTTCAATAGAGGAAAAGACAAATTACCTAAAAGTAATGAATTACAGAAAAATCGAACTTTTAAAATAGCTGTAACGTCCATTCCTTTGATTATAATTTTTACAATATACATTATTGCTGTTATATTTAGTGTTTTAGGTAATATAATATGAAACGTAAACGAAGATATAAAATATATTTTGAAGAAAAAAATTCAAATGTAACTTATATTGTTTTTATTATTATAATACTCTTTGTTTTGTTCTTGACACCTTATCTATCACCAAAAAAAGGTGTTAATTCAAATAAGTCTCCAAACGAATCTATAGCAAACAATGAAATTACAATCATAGACACCAAAATAACATCATCATTTAACTATGAACTACTATCGAATAATTTGAATTTAAACGCTGAAAGTGCTATTCTTTACGATAACACTTCAAACAAAATTTTATTTAAAAAAAATCCAAAATCAAAAGTAAATCCCGCAAGTATGACAAAAATCGTATCCGCTTATATTGCAGTAAATTCAGTGCCTTTAGAAACTATTTTTAGTGTTGGTGAAGAAATAAGCTTTGTTAAACCGGAATCCAGTTTAGCGTTTTTAAATCAAAACTCCTCTATTTCTCTACAAGACTTACTATATGCACTGCTTTTACCATCCGGAAACGATGCGGCTTATACACTTGCTTTAAATACCGCTAGATACATCACCAAAAACAATAATTTATCCACAACGGAATCTATAAATTACTTCACAAAACTTATGAATGATTTTGCATATAGCTGTGAAGCAATGGATACTAGTTTTTCAAATCCAGATGGTTTTGATGACAATTATACTACTGCAGAAGATTATATAAAAATGACTAAGTGTATATTATCTAACTCAACTATAAAAACAATATGCAGTTCAACTGAAAAGGAAGTTACTATTTCAAGCGGCCAAGGTTATTACTGGATAAACAATAATAACCTAATAAATAAATCCAGCAGCTTTTTTTACCCTTATGCAACAGGTTTAAAAACAGGTTATACTGAAAATGCTGGTTACTGTATGGTAGCCACTGCACAGGCAAATGGAAAGGAATATATAGCCGTTATTTTCAATTCAAAATCTGCGGAAGATAGATATAACGATGCTGTAAATCTCTTTTCCTTGGTCATCCCTCCAATGGAAATATCGACAGAAAGTACACAAAATTAGTATTCTAGCACAAATAAAATTTCAAAAACAGAAAGGTGGATACACATGGAGAAATATTTCAACGAATTCAATTCCATTTTAGAAGTTCAAGACAAAGAAAAAGCAGTTAACTACATTTTAAATTTATTGCAAAGTGGAGAAACTGACATATTTAAACTTTACTCAGATATAATAATCCCGTCACTTACTTCTATGGTATGCCATATACATGAAAAAAACACATGTGTATGGAAAGAACACGTTCGAACTTCTATACTTAGAACTATTGTGGAATGCTGTTATTCTTATGTTTTAACAAAAAAATCCGAACTAAAACCTAAAGATAAGGGAACCGCTATAATTTTATGTCCACCACAGGAATATCAAGAACTTAACGCAAGAATATGTTCTGACTTTTTTTGTTTAGCTGGATATAAAGCAATTTTTGCTGGTAGTAATACCCCATTTGAGGATTTTTATAATGTTGCCGAAATATTAAAACCAAAAGTAATTTACATAAACGTTCATAATTATTATAATATTTTTGTAACAAAGAAAATTATAAAAACTATAAAAGCCAAGTTTGACAATTCAGTTAAAATAGTTGTTGGTGGAAATGCGTTTATGTTAGATAAAGGACTTTCATCTACCATAGGTGCAGATTTTTATGCCGATACATTTGAAGAAATAAATAAAATAATATAAAGAGGTGCTTTTATGAAGCTAAGTTTTAATATTGCTGTACGATTTTTAAAATCGAATATTTTACAAACTATAATTATTATTGTAGGTATAGGTGTTGGAGTTTCTGTTCAAATTTTTATAGGTTCTTTAATACAGGGATTACAAAAAGGGTTGGTCGATAGAACTATTGGAAATTCATCACAAATAACTATTTTACCCGAAGAAAATGAAACTTTAACTTATGATAAGGATTTTTTAACACTTATTAAAAACTCCGACAGCAGAATAGAAAAAGTCTCACCCTCTTCTGATAATCCTGCTTTTTTAACTACCGATGAAAAATCACAATCTGTACTGGTTAGGAGTTTTGATTTAGATGAAGCCGATAAAATATATAATTTTAGTGAATACAAAATAGAAGGAAATCTTCCTTATAAAGAAAACGAGATTATGATTGGGTCTAAAATAAAGGAAGAATACGGTTTAAGTGTAAATGACGAAATAACACTTATAACTACAACAAAGGAAACTGTGAATTGTGTAGTTTCTGGTTTCTTTGACTTAAAAGTAGCACAAATAAATAGTAACTGGTGTATAGCATCTTTAGAAACAGCAAACAACATTTTTAAAACAGACAATAAATTAACCTCTATAGAAATGCAAGTAAAAAACGAAGATGTCTTCCTTGCAGATGAAATATCAAATAACGTAAAAACAAGTTTAAACAGTGATAAATTTATCGTAGAAAACTGGAAAGTTCAAAACGAACAACTTTTAAGTGGATTACAAGGTCAAAGTATATCTAGTTTAATGATACAGGTTTTTGTAATGATATCTGTTATACTTGGTATATCAAGCGTTTTAGCCATAACTGTTATGCAAAAATCAAAACAAATAGGTATTTTAAAGGCAATGGGTATCAAAAACTTTTCTTCAAGTTTGATTTTCCTTTTTGAAGGATTAATTTTAGGTGTATTTGGTGCTATAGCAGGTGTTGGATTGGGATTAGGATTAGCTGTTTCATTTACTAAATTCGCTTTAAATCCAGATGGAACTCCGGTAATTGATTTATATATTGACAATAACTTCATAATTCTATCTGCAATAATTGCAGCAGTTGCATGTATTTTAGCATCACTAATTCCTGCAATAAAATCATCTAAATTAAACCCTATAGATATTATAAGAAACAATTAAAACATATATTCCGAAGATCTAGGGCGACCGGACAATGTCGTCAACTTAAGCAAATTTCTAAGGTAATCTTACTATTTAGCTATATGTATAGGGTGTAGACATTTTACCGACGGTCCAGGGCGACCGGAAAGCCCGGT
>JAEXNS010000190.1 GCA_023439605.1 Bacillota bacterium
GTATTAATATATTCATGCTATAATTATAGCGTATTATTTTGTTTTTTTCAAGTACTTTTTATATTTTTTTTTGTTGAATTTTCGCGGTTTTAGCTCTGTTTTACGCTATAATTTTTCGGGAATGCAGGTTATTAACTAAATGACATTGTGGCTGAATATTAACTAATTATCAGATAACAATTACAATTGCAGAGGCATATTCTTCAGTATGAGTAATACTTACCTTTATTTCTTTAATGCCTTTTTCATTTGCTATTTTAAGTGCATTACCCTCTAATTCTACATATGGGCAACCTAATTCATCATTTAGAGTGGATATTTCATCTAACTCAAAATCTCTTACTCCTGTTCCAAGTGCTTTCGAAAACGCTTCCTTGACGCAAAATCTTCCAGCTATAGTTTGTATACTATTCTTTTTTACAAAAAGCTCCCTCTCTTTTGCAGAAAAAACTTTCTCTATAAATCGTTCATTTTCTATGCTTTTTTTTATTCTTTTTATTTCAATTAAATCTATCCCTACATTCATAAAATTTTCCTTTCATAGAACAAATATAATCATTAAAATACCGTTGAAATAAATTCAACGGTATTTTTTTATTGGTTACATAACAGAGATATTTTTCCGAAGGTCCAGGGCGACCGGAAAGCCCGGTCGACTCCGCAGAGTCGAAACTCCTGTAAAATCGTAAACTTTACCTTTATAGGCTTAATTATAAATAGGTCTGAATATTAAACTTTATTGTTTTTTTATTAATCTAACATAAGGTTTCAAACTATCCAATATTTTTTTATTGGGACAAAACACAAGTCTAACATTACCATAAGTTTCGGATTTAAAATCAGCATAATAATTTTCATCATTTTCTTCATCTACTACTAGTATAGTTGTTACATCTGCTCCTATTTCCTTTGCGTCTTTTACTTGTCCAAAACTTTCAAAAGATGATGCTTTAACTGTAATCATTCTTGATCTTTTTGTTTTTGCTTTTATCTTATCTATGTCTAATTCTCCATTTGTAACAATGTATTCATACTCAATTTCATAATTTAAGCATAAAATATAACCTAAATAAACAATTCCTCCACCTAATAAAAATGAAAAAAACACTAAAAAAGAAAAAGTTACAATTATAATTAAAATTGCTATTAATACAGAACCTATTAAAATAGTTAATTTCATTGTTTGATCTTGAGTTGTATTCTTTTTTTCAACTAACTGTTCTGCATAACTATCCATAATTTACCTCCAAATTAAAATTTAATATTTCTTTAATTGTCACTATTCAATCATATTTATAATGCCAAGATGTTTTACCGAAGGTCTAGGGCGACCGGAAAGTCTGTTCGACTCCACAGAGTCGAAACTCTTGCAAAATCATAAACTTTACCTTAGTGGCTGAATAGTAACCTTCATTTTTATTTTATCATACTTTAAAATTAATTTCAACAAAACACTTGCTTTTTTTTATTTTTTTGTTTATAATTAATTTAAACATGATGACTAAGAGAGTAGAAACTTTTATGAAAAGTATTCAGAGAGAGGTTATTATTAGCTGAAAGTAACCTTATACTTAATAAGTTTTGAAGTTCACTTACGAGTGGTAATACTGAAGTTTTAAAATTGTAGGTATTAACGTTAAACTTGCGTTAAAAGTAAAGGAGTTTATTGCTCTATTTTTAAAATAGGTGGTTTACAAACAAGCTGCGTCTTGTCCTGTTTTAGGGCAAGGCTTTTTTATTTTCTAATATTATATTACTAGACATTGGGAGGATTTAAAGTATGAAAAATCAATTGGAACAAATTGAATTAATTGCAAAAGAAGAACTTAATTCATGTAGCGATTTAAAAAGTTTAGAAAATTTAAGAATTAAATTTTTAGGGAAAAAAGGTGAATTAACTTCTATCCTAAAGCAAATGGGTAAACTTTCTGCTGAAGAAAGGCCTATAATAGGTCAATTGGCAAATAAGGTTCGTGAAGATATTGAAAATGCAATCACAGAAAAATCTAATTATTTAAAACAAATTGAACAGGAACAAAACATTAAAGCAGAATCAATAGACATAACACTTCCAGGCAAAAAAATCAAAACAGGAAAATTGCACCCACTTTATACTGTTATGAATGAAATAAAGGAAATCTTTTTGGGAATGGGTTTTGATATTGCAGAAGGTCCCGAAGTAGAGTACGACTATTATAATTTTGAAGCTTTAAATTTACCACAAAACCACCCTGCTAGAGACACACAAGATACTTTTTATATAACTGATAACATTTTATTAAGAACACAAACTTCATCTGTTCAAGTTCATGTTATGGAAAACAACAAACCACCTATAAGAGTTATTTCTCCAGGTAGAGTATACCGCTCAGATGCTGTTGATGCTACACATTCACCTCTTTTTCATCAAATAGAGGGTTTGGTAGTTGATAAAGGTATTACTATGGCAGATTTAAAGGGAACCCTTGAAACTTTGATGTCAAGATTATATGGTGAAGATTGTAAAATAAGATTGCGTCCCCATCACTTCCCTTTTACCGAACCAAGTGCAGAAGTTGACGTTATGTGTTTTAACTGTCATGGTGAGGGTTGTAGAATATGTAAAGGCGAAGGGTACATTGAACTTTTAGGTGCTGGTATGGTTCATCCAAAAGTTCTTGAAGGTTGTGGAATAGACAGTGAGGTTTACTCTGGTTTTGCATTTGGTTTAGGTTTAGAAAGAGTTGTAATGAGAAGATATAACATAAGTGATATGAGGTTATTATTTGAAAATGACTTGCGTTTCTTGGAACAATTTTAATTTGGAGGTATTTTGTTTATGAATTTATCTATGAAATGGTTATCTGATTATATAAAAGCAGATATGGATATAAAAGATTTTTGTCATGGAATGACAATGAGTGGTTCAAAAGTTGAAGGTTATGAAAAAGAAGGCGAAGAAATAACAAATGTTGTGGTTGGTAAAATATCCGAAATAACCAATCATGAAAACTCTGATCATTTATTAATTTGTCAGATTGATGTAGGTAAAGAAAATTTAATACAAATAGTAACTGGTGCAAATAATATAAAAGTTGGTGACTTAGTTCCAGTAGCTTTAGATGGATCGAACTTACCAAACGGTGTAAAAATAAAAAAAGGTAAGTTAAGAGGGGTTGAAAGTCATGGTATGTTGTGTTCCATTGCTGAATTAAACTTAACTCAAAACGACTTTCCTTATGCTGTCACTGATGGTATTTTCATCATTCAAGAAGAATGCGAAATTGGCGAAGATATTCATAGTGCTGTTGGAATAAACGATACTTCTGTAGAATTTGAAATAACTTCAAACAGACCAGATTGTTTGTCTGTAATAGGTTTAGCAAGAGAAGCTTCTGCAACTTTTAACTTACCTTTAAGCATAACCGCTCCACAGTACAATAAAAATAATGAAGATATAAAAAATTACATAAACGTTGAAATCGAAAACACAAATTTGTGCAAAAGATATTCTGCTGGAATAGTTACAGATGTAAAAATCGAGTCCTCTCCTCGTTGGATGCGTGAAAGACTTCGTGCAAGTGGAATTAGACCAATAAATAATCTTGTTGACATAACAAATTATGTTATGCTTGAATATGGTCAGCCTATGCATGCTTTTGACTTAAAATATGTTGAAAATTCAAAGATAGTTGTTAGAAACGCAAAAGAAAATGAGCAGATAATGACTTTAGATGGAGTGGAAAGAACACTTTCCCCTGAAATGTTAATAATTGCAGATGGTAAAAAACCTATTGCCGTTGCAGGCGTAATGGGTGGAGAACAT
>JAEXNS010000263.1 GCA_023439605.1 Bacillota bacterium
GTGCAAGTATTGTTTCAGGTGAAAAGGATTTTAAAGTTTTTTCGTCTATTTTATATTGAAGAAAATCATTAAAAGATGATGATGAAATAGAATAAACGTTGTCCGCAAATTCTTGGTATCCACTAACATCAAAATTTAGTGAAGTATCATCTTCATTAAAAGAATAAACTTGTAATGCTTTATTATTTACAATATAAAAATCATCTTCAATTTGCCTATAAGAATTTATATAAATAAATAGATTGTTTTTAGAAGAAAAGATAAATTCAGTATTTTTTAAATTTATATATAATAGTTCATATTTGTCTAATTCGTCCATGCCATAATGAATTGCAATTTTCTCTTGTATTTTTTCATATGGGCAAGTATTCAATAATTCTTTTATTGTCATTTTAAAATGCCTTTCTAATTTTTATAGGGAATATAATAATTATATACTCTTATCTTATTTTTGTAAATGTCAAATTATTATTTTGTTTTATTGTATAGATGTTAAAGATATGTTATAATTATGATAATAATAGTTTATATTTAGGATGATTAGAGGAATACTAATAATTGTATAAGAAGGTGTTATAGTGCTACATTCAGGATTATATGAGCAAGTAATAAATAAAGACTTAAAGAATAAAATTTTAGTTGAAAATGAAAATATATATGAAATAGTGAAGATAGATAATGCAGAAGCACCATTGATCTTATCAAAATATATAAGTGAAGTCATTGAAAAAGGAGGCAAATTATGTTCTATGAAAATCAGACACAACTTCAAAAAGATAACTATAAGAAAATGCTTACTATTATTGGCAATTTAACGTTACTATTTTCTGAAAGTAATTGTCCATATCTTCCATATAGAGCTCATGAAAATATTTTTTGTAAATATTTAGAGGCGAAAAATCTTGCTCGTTCGGATTGTTCTGCTGATGCTAGTAAAAATGGTATTGGTATAGGACTTAAGACGTGGACGGGTAATGATGACCAAAAAATTGCCGAGTTCGGTAAATTAAGAGACAATTATAAATCTTTATCTGGAATGGATTTAGTAAAAAAAATTTCAGAATATAGAAATGAGCGTATACGTGTAACGATGAATGCACACGGAATAAAAAATATGATATATCATATTGTAAAAAGAGTTCCAAAGTCTATGCAAATATTAGAATGTTCGTTTGATTATATAGACATTAACAATATAAATTTAATTTACAATAGAGGAAATTCTAATAACACTTATTTTACAGATAAAAAGCATATTTATCATTTTAGTGTTTCGAAAAATACATTATATATGATATTTAATAATTTAGAAAAGCTTGATGAATTTGAAGTTGAAATTTTAGCAGATCCATATTCATTACTTATGAATTTAACTTCAACACAAACATCTAATGAAATATTATCAACTCATTTTTTTGAAAAAACTATTGGTTCTATATCATCAAAATCACAATTATGCTTACGACTTTATTCTACAAAAGCTGATGGTACAAAATATGTTCCTCAAAAAAGTGGATTAAACCAGTGGAACGCTAGAGGAAGAAAACGTGATCCTGATGAAATTTATATTCCTTATCAAGCAGAGGATAGAAATAGGAACTTGACATTTTTCCCAACTAGAGATAAACCTTTCAAATTACATTTGCCTGATGGTACTACTATATTATCAAAAGTATGTCAAGAAGCTGATAAAAGTAATCCGTGTTTAGGAAAAGCGATAATGAGTAATCCAAATAAAGTTTTAGGGAAATGGCTGCTTAGAGATGTCTTTGAAGTAAAAAAAGGCGTTCTTATAACATATGAAATGCTTGAAATATTCGGTATTGATTCTGTAATATTTACAAAAAATTCTGATAATGATTATACTGTTGACTTTTCTGAAATTGGAACTTATGAAGAATTTTATTTAAATTAGAATAATAATACGGCTACATTCCCAAATGTAGCCGTATTATTATTCTAAAGCCTTTTTTATTTCCTTGGCAATTCTTTCGATTACGGTAACTGCTACAGAATTACCAGCTTGTTTATAAAGAGCACCATTACATAGTTTATCAGGTAAAATAAAATCATTTGGAAAACCTTGAAGGTTAAAACATTCTCTTGGTGTTAATTTGCGTATTTCCCCATTAAATGTTTTAATTAAAGGAACGTTATGCCCCCCAGTTCCCATATTTGCAGTAAGAGTAGGACATAAATTGCTTTTATTTTCTCTTACATATATTCTTCTCCACTGATAACAAGTATCTGTTTTAGTGATGTATTCTTTTAATTTTTGAAAAAAGGCACATTTTTCTGTATAATAATATCGGTCATCTTTCTGTCCCTCAAAGTCAATAACATCATGTAGTCGTTTTGCTTGTTTTATTGGCTTAGGGAAATCAAATTTTCTATATTGTGTCTTGTCCTTAAAACAAACAATATATATTCGTTCTCTTGTCTGTGGGATATCACCGTAAAAAGCAGAATTAAGAATTGCGGATTTTACATAGTAACCTAGATCTTCTAATTTACTTCTAATTACAAGGAAAGTATTCCCGTTATCATGTGCCACGAGATTTTTAACATTTTCTAAAAAAACTATATCCGGCTTTTTTTCATCAAGTATTTTTACTAACTCAAAAAACTAATTACCTCTGCCTTTTTCATCTTCAAAGCCTTGACGATATCCCGCAATAGAAAATGCCTGACAAGGAAATCCAGCAAGCATTATATCAAAATTAGGGATGTCATTTTTTGTATCTAAATCTTTAATATCGCAAACATCTAGTTTTACATTGGGGAAATTTGCGGTATATGTAATTGAAGCGTTTTTATCTAATTCATTTGCATAAATAGTTTTAAAGCCTGCGAGTTCAAAACCCTTATCAATTCCTCCAACACCTGCAAAAAATGAAGCACATTTCAAATCAATCATTTTTTTCTCCTTAGTTTATATTTGCGGCGTGCCGCATATAGAATTATATCATTTTTTTTTATTAATTACAATAGATTTTTGATTTTAACAAAATACAACTTCTATTTTGTTTGATTAAATCATTGTTTCTTTTTATATTGTTCTTCTAAATATAAAATTTTTATTTGACCGAATAATAATTCACTGAGATAATAAATTAACAAATAAAATAATCACAAGATAAAGATAAAAAATAAAATCAACAATAGTAGGATAAATTAAAGTGAAAAAAGATGTAATAGCCTGCGTATAAAACGCTGATTATTACATCTTTTATTTTTTTAAATTTACCTACTCAATACACTATCTCCCATTATATGTTGTTTTAAAATAGCACAATCTGCAACATCAATCATTCCATCACCTGTTAAATCAGAAGCTTTCACTTGTAGTTCCTCAAAGCTTATATCTTTGATTAAAAACTGGCACAAAAATATTAAATCCATATTGTCAACTTTGTTGTCACCGTTTATATCACCTTTTTTTATAATCGGTTCGGATGTAATTTTTTCTGATGGAAGTAATACAAATTTTTGTCCAGAACCACCCCAATAACTCCATTGAATAATATTTGCATCCATTTGTGTACTTAATTCAAAGACATCTAAACATGATAAGCCATTTGAAACAGATGTTAAAAATGAGTATGAACCATCTTTATTTGCCTGTAGGATAAATTTTTGAGAATTGTCTGCGGTATATGGTTTAAGTGAAATATTTGTTCCATCTTCAGAAGTACCATTTTCAACTGTTATAGCTTTTCCGTCTGAAGTTTGTATCGTATATTTACCATCACTTAAGCGTGTAATATTCCAAGACTGTGAAGAACCTTGAACTATATTCCCGTTATTTTCCGAAACGAATAATCCACTGTTAATATTCTTTATTTTATATGTATCTGTACTTACTTCTGGGTGAACTGCATCAATAAACCAAAGTTGACAGCTAGCACCCCAGCAATTCCACTGATTTACATTACCGCCATCTAGAGTTGACCACTCGAAAACATCAAGACATCCGGTATCATTAGAACATTTTGACACTATTGCATAACTGTTCGCATTTCTGATTAATTTCCAAAGTTGATTATCTAGTGCGTTGTATGTTCTTAGTTCTACATTTAAACCATCTTGAGCAGAATTTTTTGATACGGTTAAACATTTTTGTTCATCGACAAGAGAAACTATTTTGAAATAATCATTATCTACTGATATCATTCGCCATTCGTTTTGACTTCCATTAGATTTTGTCCATTGCTGAATATTTGTACCATCAGCGGTATTTCCATCTGTAAGATTGATAAGTTTACCACTGTACTTATTTGTTATAAAATATGATACATCACTTAATAAATTTGTTCCACTTAAGTTTATAGCTTTTCCATGATCTGATTTAGCATTTTCGTTATAAAATAGCTTACTGTTCTTGTTTGTGTAATCTATAAATGCAGATCTAGGAGTTCCAGTATACTCTATATTTTTAGCACCCCATATAGTTTGATTATTTGTTCCTGTTGCTGTAAATGACATGACTTTCTTTCCTGTCTCATCTTTTGCAGCAATGAAATAACCCTTGTATTTTTGATTTTCTATTGTAATTAATGCTGTAGGGCTGTCAAAAGCTTGTTCCCAGGTTCCTGTTACCGAACCACTAATTGTACCGTTCGAATTTAGCGTTATCATTGTTGAGTTGTTAATATTTTTGCTTGTATCATTACCATGATTTATATATTCATAAGTTCCTACAATGTCAGTTTCTGCATAACCATATTCGGCAATTGTATCTCCGCTATATTCAAATGGAGTCACTACAGGCCAACCATCTTCGTTGAAATACATTGAATGTACACGAACTTCATGATTTTCATTGCCAGTATTAAATCTGGTATGATATATAATGTACCATTTGCCATCATCATCTTTTAAAACAGAATTATGTCCGCCAGCCATATATGCTGTGTTTAAAGTACTAAATTTATAATTCCCCATGAGTTTTAAACCAATGCTATCCAAATTTGTATTTGAGGCAAGAACTCCATTTTTACCTGCAGGGTCAAGAAAAGGTCCATCTGGAGTTTTAGAGCGTAAAACTCTCATGTTATACCCACCAGTTGAAGCTAACCATCCATAAGTTAACCAAAGATAATAATATCCTGTTTCTGAATTATATTCTATAAATGGTCCTTCACCTGATTTAGTATAGCCA
>JAEXNS010000314.1 GCA_023439605.1 Bacillota bacterium
GGTGTACTTTTATTATGGTGTTGACGCAGATGATTGAAACAATAAATATATTATTTACCAATTAAAGCGAACATCTTATTAAATGTAAAATAAAAAAGGAAAGAGCTGAAATATGATTACCTATGATAAACTTATTAAAAAAATACTATCATTTTTATTGGTATTTATAATCTTAACACCAAATTTAACTAACAACTTTTTGTTTGGAGAAGAAACCTCAAAATATTCATACACTCTTTTTGGGCGTAACGGAATTACAATTAGTGCTTTATCTAATTTAAGCATTAAAGGTAATATACATACAAATAAGGAAGCAAGTGTTTCTTCACAAAACAAAAATGTTAATGGAAGAGTAACAACAGGCAATGATATTGAAAAAAGAGTTAAGCATGTTTATGCTGACAAAAAAATTTATCAAACTTATTTTACACAAAATTGTGAAATTTATGAGAGTGAATATGTTCGTTCTGAATTGAATATAAATATTAATAATCCAGTATTTAGTTATGAGAATATTATATTTAACGGAAATGTTTCATTAAATTCTAATATTGGAACATATATGGATATAAATATAACCGGAGAAGTTAAAAATGCTAATAACTCTGTAGTATATTCAAAATATGGAGATATTACGATTGAAAATAATAGTACGGCAAACATTAATGGGTTAATTTACGCTCCTCTTGGAACTCTTACAATTAATGCACCTAATATAAATCTTGGTGGAATAATTATAGCAGATGAGGTGATTATCAATGGCAGTAATGTCAATATAAATTGTAATGATAATATAGCAAGATTTATAGGTACAACTTCAGAGGTATATGATTTCAGTGGACTAGAATATCTTCCAGAAGAATGGCTTGGTGATACTGATTTAGACGACTTGTTTGATATTTACGAGAAAGTAATTGATACTGATCCTTTAAATCCAGATACGGATTTTGATGAGTTACCAGATGGATATGAAGTTTTAACATTAAATACTGATCCATTGGAAGTTGATACAGATTTAAACGGAATATGGGATAAAGATGAGGATTTTGACAGCGATAATCTTAGTAACTTGGGCGAATATCAAAATAAAACAGAACCATTTATTCCTGATTCTGATGAAGATGGACTTTTGGATGGGGATGAAGTTCATACTTACGGAACAGACCCTTTGAATCCTGATACAGATGCGGATAAATTACTGGACGGCGAAGAAGGGTATAGTGGGACTATATTCACTAAATACGGCGTTTATTTTGATCCATTGATGCCGGATACTGATGGTAACGGTATATTGGATGGTGATGAGATTTTTGGACAATCAAAACAACAGCAGGTTCAAACTCATGATAACAAAATAACAGAAGTTAAAGTTGATATGATTTCAAATGGAAATATTGATAGGAATTTAAAAGTTGAAAGTATGTATAATATTGATGCGATGTCAAGTAATGTTTATGCGTTAGTTGGAGAACCGTTCAATATAACATCAACTTCAGATTTTGAAGAGGCAACTATTACATTTAAGATAGATCAATCTCAACTTAATGATGCTAGTTTTGCTAATTTGATTATCTTATGGTATAACGAAGAAACACAGACTTTCGAAGAAATGGAAACAATTCATGACTTTGCTAATTCTACAGTTAGCACAATAACAACACATTTTTCACAGTACATGGTTGTAGATAGTGTTAAATGGTATCAAAATTGGGAAACCAGTTTAAGTTGGTTACGTGCAATGTGGAGTGGCAACACAAGTTATATTAGAGATATTCATACAATTTTCCTTATTGATTGTTCAAATTCCATGGCAATAGCAGACCCAATTAGATATTCCTTAGAATTAGGGTATAATGGTGTCACAGAGGATAATATAGGAGCCATTATACAGGATATGCCAAACGATATTCGATATTATCAAGAAAATAGAATGAGAAGAATATGCAATAGAACTACAATAGCTGAAAATGTAATAAACTATAAGAAATCAGAGGATCTAATTAAAATACTTACATTTTCAAATTCTGTAGAAACTGATTCTGGATTTTCTTATAATTATGATACATATTTAAAAAATTATATTCAGAAAGTAAACAACAAAGGAAGCTATGCAAGTCTTGATTCTGCAATTACTCAGGCTTTTCAAGATGTTGTTTTAGATTCAGTTGACAAATATCGATTTGTTGTACTCAGTGATAATAATTTAAATGTTTCTAATGAGGTTTTAAGTCATAATTGGAATAATTCCGATCTTATTTTCGTGAATTTAGGAGACGATCCTTTTAGAAGTCAAATTGTAGACTTGGCAACAGCAACAGGTGGAACAACATACGATGCTATAAGTGCAAATGACTTAACATATGAATCAGGTGAACTAATTTACACTCCTGAACAATTCATAGGTACTGATTCGGATGGTGATGGTATACCTGATTTAGTGGAGTTGTATGGTCTAAAACCTAATGGAACACCGTTAGCTACAGATCCAAATAACGTTGATACTGACGGTGATGGAATAAACGATAATGTAGAATTGAATTATTTACCTGGTGGGCTAGTTTATCCATTAACTCAACAACAGTTATACATGATGTCTTCTCCTTCTTCTGATCCAAATAAAATGGATTCTGATGGGGATGGACTTGATGATTATGAAGAAGATATTTTGAGTACAAGTCCAATATCAACGGATACAGATAGTGACAAGTTATACTAAAATGAATTTAAAGTATTGATAAAACCTTTAAAAATTGATGATATTTTGTTGCTATTTAGCCACAAAATATAAAGTTTGCAATTTTACAGGAGTTTCGACTCTGCGGAGTCGACCGGGCTTTCCGGTCGCCCTGGACCTTCGGCAAAATATCTCTACCCTATACATATGGATAAATAGTAACTAGATTTTTAAAAAATC
>JAEXNS010000360.1 GCA_023439605.1 Bacillota bacterium
GTTCAGAACCAGATGGAAAAGCCGTTTCAATACCAACAGAAAACAAGAAGCCCATAGACCAAGACAATAAAAAAGTTACAACTACAAAAAAAACAACTGTACCTAAAGAAATTTCTTTTGAAGAAGGAGATTTAAAACTTGAGGTTTCAAATCAAAATAGTTCTAATTCTTCTAATACAATGTCTTTTAATATTTCTATAACAAATACAGGTAATTCACAAATTCCTTTAAGTTCTATGAATTTATTATACTATTTTAATGCAGATGGTGCTTCAAAAGAAAACTTAGTTTTTTGGTGTGATCACTCCTCTACTGTAGCAAACTCAACCTATAACAAAATTTCAGACGTATCTGGAACCTTTTCTAACATTTCAAATGATAAGGCAGATACATTTTGTAGCATATCATCCACAGATAAAACTGTATTAAACAAAAATGACAAATGGGAAATACAAGCTAGAATAACGAAATCAGATTGGTCAGATTTTAATCTGAATAATGATTACTCAGCGGAAACTGTAAAAAATATAGTTATTCAACTTAATAACAAAACTGTTTTTGGAAATGAATTAAAATAATTTTTATAAAATCCTATGGGTCAACTCAACTCATAGGATTTTATGTTTTAATTATTATTTTTTATAAAATTAATAATATAAGTTTATAGTAAAAATCTATTGATTTAAAGTCTATAAATGATGTATAATAATAAATGTCTGTAGTATAATTAAATATATTATCTGGAGGAAATATGAATATTCGATTGCGTTTAACTTTATTAATTACTAAAGGTATGATATCTTTATTAAGACTTTTAAAAAAAGGCGGCACAACCTTACCTGGTGAAATAGCCTATAGATTATATCCTGGTATAATAAAAAAATTGTCAAAAGACATTAAAACTATAATGGTTACTGGCACAAATGGCAAAACAACAACAACAAGAATAATAGGCCAAATGTTTGACGACAATAACATTAAATATTTAACAAATAAATCTGGTGCAAATCTTGTAAATGGTATAGCATCTACATTTATTGATGCTGTTGATTTATCTGGTAAGAAAAATCATGATATTGCACTGCTCGAAATAGATGAAGCTGCATTTAATTTGATTGCAGACCATATAAAACCTGATGTTTTAGTCGTTACAAATTTTTTTCGTGATCAATTAGATAGATATGGTGAATTGTATTCTACATTAAATAGTGTCAAATCCGGAATAAAAAAATCTCCAAATACTACACTAATTCTCAACGCTGATGATTCATTATGTGCTTCTTTAGGCACCGAGCACAAAGGAAAAACTTTATATTATGGATTTGATGAAACTGCATATGAAGAAAATTTGGAATTCGAAAATACTGATGCTTCTTTTTGTATTTACTGTAAAAATAAATATGAGTATAGTAATCATGTTTATGGACATTTAGGCGGTTTTGCATGTAATAAATGTGGTTACAAAAAACCAGAAACGAAAATTTCATGCTCAAAGGTTATTAAATTAAATAGTTCTAATACTCAAGTCGAAATTAGTATTGAAGACAAAAAATATGATGCAACTGTGAACTTACCTGGACTTTATAATGTTTATAATGCACTTTCTTCTGTATCTTCTGCTTATTATTTAAACATGAACATAGATAGCATAATCCCCTCTCTTCGAACATTCGAATGTGGATTTGGAAGAATGGAAACAATAAATGCGAACGGAAAACTAATCAAAATGATTTTAGTTAAAAATCCAACTGGATTTAATCAAGTTTTAGATTTCTTATTGACAGAGGAAAAAAACATTAACATAGCATTTATTATAAATGATAAAATAGCAGATGGAACAGATGTTTCATGGTTATGGGATGTTGACTTTGAAAAATTAAAACATATAGAAAATAAAGTTTATAACTTTTTTGGTGCAGGAATACGTGCAGAAGACATGTCAGTTAGGTTAAAATATGCCGGTATAGAAAGTAAAAAGATTATAAGATAAAAAACAATTCAGACTTGATAGAAAAAGGTTTAGAATCAATAAACGAAAACGAAAGCTTTTATATTTTGCCAACATATACTTCAATGCTTAATATAAGGGGTCTCCTTGTAGAAAAATTTAATTTAAAGGAGTTTTGGAAATAAAATGTACGAATTAAATATATGTCACTTATACCCTGATTTATTGAATTTATATGGCGATCGTGGAAATGTAATGGCAATAAAGAAGAGATGTGAATGGAGAAATATTGAAGTTAATGTTTCAAATGTTTCACTAAATGATAAATTTGATGCTTCAAAATATGATGTTGTTTTTTTAGGTGGAGGTCAGGATTATGAACAAGAGATTATAATAAATGACTTCATTAATCAAAAAGGTAATGAAATAAAAAACGCTATTCAAAACAACAAGATTTTTTTAGCTATTTGTGGAGGATATCAAATTTTAGGTGATTATTATAAGACATGGGACGGAAAAGAACTTAAACTTTTGGGTGCTATAGATATTTACACTATCGGAGGTAAAAAAAGATTGATAGGTGATTTTGTTTTCAACTGTGATTTTTTAATTAACGATAACTTTGACGGAAATATTATAGGGTTTGAAAACCACTCTGGAAAAACATATCTAGGCTCTAAAGTAAAACCTCTAGGTAAAATTCTAAAAGGAAAAGGAAATAACGGGAAAGACAATACGGAAGGTGCTGTGTATAAAAATGTTTTTTGTACTTATTCACATGGAAGCTTACTTCCTAAAAATCAAACTTTTACCGATTATTTAATTTCTAATGCATTGAAACAAAAATATTCAGACTTCACTCAGCTCTCCCCTTTAAACGATGAATTTGAAATAGATGCACATAATTATATGATAAATAGATTATTAAAATAAAAATCTTTAACTTATAATCACTTTTATAATATCAATATATTATAAAAGTGATTATTACTATTCAGACTCTAAAGGTCAAGTTTGGAGATTTGCAAGGATTTCGACTTTGCGGATTTCAGCCGCCCTTGACCTTCGGTAAAATATCTCTGCCCTATACATATGGCTGAATAGTAACAAGTGATTTTATTTTCATAACTTTTTCTTTTTTAGTATTGATTAATATATAAATATAAGTTACAATTTAAATTATACGAAAAAATACTAAAATCTATTAAACTTTTAATGATTTTAGTATTCATAAAAAGCAAGGAGGATTATATGAAATTTTCAGATGGATTTTGGCAAAATCAAAACAAATATGACGTAAATTATATGTCACAAGTATATGAAACAGAATTTGACAAGAACTCTATAACTATTTTAGCCACACCCTCTATAATTTACAATAGAGCAATGACTTTAGGTGGTTCAAATTTAGAAATAAAATTCTCCTCTCATGTAGAAAATATTATAAAGGTTAATATAGTCCACCATAAAGGAAAGGTTAAAAATTCTCCTAATTTTGAATTAAATGATAATAACGGATTTATCCCAACTATAATAGACAAAGAAAATTATATCGAATTAATTTCAGATAAAACAAAAGTTAAAATTCATAAAGGACAAAAATGGCTAGTAGAATATTTTTATGAAGAAAAGTTGTTAACTAACTGTGGTTGGCGTTCTACATCATACATAAAAGAAAACAAAATAAATAGAAAAGTAGAACTCATGTCAGAATTAGACGAATCATTTTGGGTACATAAAAAAAATACAGATTCTTCATTTTTAAGAGAACAACTATCCCTAGATGTAGATGAGTGTATTTATGGTTTTGGTGAAAAATTCACTCCTTTTGTGAAAAATGGTCAATCAGTAGAGATATGGAATTCTGATGGAGGGACTTGTACTTACCAAAGTTACAAATCAATACCATTTTATATCTCTTCAAAAAATTACGGAGTTTTCGTAAACTCTTCTGATTATATTTCCTTTGAAGTTGCTTCAGATACTGTTTCTAGAGTGTCCTTTACTTTAGAAGATGAATGTTTAGAATATTTTATTATTGGTGGAAAAAACTTAAAAGAAGTAATTAAAAATTATACTTTTTTAACTGGAAAACCTGCCTTACCGCCTGCATACACATTCGGCTTATGGTTATCCACTTCATTTGTAACAAAATATGACGAGGAAACAGTAACCCACTTTACAGATGAAATGAAGCGTAGAAATCTACCTTTACAAGTTTTTCATTTTGATTGTTTTTGGATGAAAGAATATGAATGGTCAAATTTCAAATGGGATAAAAACCAATTTCCAGAGCCAGAAAAATTCTTGAAAAAACTAAAATCAAATGGCCTATCTATAAGTGTGTGGATTAATCCCTACATAGCACAACGGTCAGAAATGTTTGACGAGGGAATGCAAAATGAATATTTTCTAAAAAATTTAGATGGCAGTGTATTTCAATGTGATATGTGGCAACCAGGAATGGCGATTGTTGACTTTACAAATCCATCTGCTTGTAACTGGTTTAAGGAAAAATTACGTAAATTATTAGAAATGGGTGTAGACTGCTTAAAAACTGACTTTGGCGAAAGAATTCCAACTAATATAAAATATTATAATAATAGCAATTCAACTAAAATGCATAATTACTATACTTTTTTATATAACAAAACTGTATTTTCTCTTTTGGAAGAATACTATGGAAAAAATAAAGCCTGTCTTTTTTCAAGAAGTGCAACAGCAGGATGCCAAAAATTCCCTGTTCATTGGGGTGGAGATTGTACAGCTGAATATACATCTATGGCTGAAACTCTTAGGGGTGGATTGTCATTATGTTCATCAGGATTTGGCTTTTTCAGCCATGATATTGGCGGTTTTGAAGCAACTGCAACTCCTGATCTATACAAAAGATGGTGTGCTTTTGGACTGCTTTCAACACATAGTAGATTGCATGGAAATAGTACATATAGAGTTCCATGGCTTTTTGACGAAGAAGCTTGTGATGTTTTGAGATTTTTCACCAACTTAAAAGGAAAACTTATGCCATATATTTATTCAAATGCTGTATATACAGCTGAAACTGGAATACCTTTAATGCGTCCAATGATAATGGAATTTACAAATGATTACAATTGTTTGCATTTAGATAAACAATATATGTTGGGTGAAAATATTTTGGTCTCCCCTATTTTTAATGAAAAAGGGATTGCACACTTTTATCTTCCAAAAGGTAAATGGATCCATTTGTTAAGTGAAAAAGAATATGAAGGTGAAAAATTTATATCAAAATATTATGATTACTTCAGTTTACCTTTATTTGTACGTGAAAATTCTATAATTGCATTTGGGAATTTTCAAGATAATTTTGATTATGATTACCTTGAAAATACTAAATTTGTACTGTATAATATAAATAGTAAATCAAAATTAACTTTATACAATTCTAATAATGAAAAAGTATTTACTATAAAAGCGGAATTTTTTAACAATGAGTTGAAAATCTCACATACAAAAGTAGACAAACCTTTTTCCATCTCTATAGCTGGATACGATATTTTGTTAAATATTCCAGAAAACTCAGAAAAAGAAATTTATATTAATTTAAAATAGGGTTAATATTCAGCCACCGAAGGTCTAGGGCAGACCGGCAAGCCCGGTCGACTCAGCAAGACTCGAAACCTCTTGCGAACTCGTAAACTTTACCTTTAGAGGCTGAATAGTAATAAAATAGGAGGAATTATAAAAATGAAAAATAGCGATTTTGAGTACATTTGGACAGATAAAAAAAGGACTTTTTTAGGTTTACCACTTTCCTTTACAAGGTATTTTCTAACAAATACTAAACTAATTACACGTGCTGGGTTTTTTAAAATAATTGAAGATGAAATAAACTTATATAAAGTTACTGATAAAAAAATGGAACTTGGTTTTTTCCAAAGAATTTTTAAATGTGGAAACATAGTTATTTTCTCTAAAGATACAGACACACCACATAAAAAAATTATTTCGGTAAAAAATCCTTATAAAGTTTCCAATCTTATTGAGGAAAACGTTAATAAGGAATTGGATAAATACAAAATTAGAGGTCGTGATATGATGGGTGGCCTAGATAATAACGAATAAGAAGAATAAGAGGATTATAGATGCTTGATTTTATAAATGAACAAAAATCTTGTTGGCAAAAACTAAAAGAAGAAAACAGACCTATTTTTATTTATGGAATGGGAAATGGTGCAGAAAAAATTTTAAAAAATTTATCTTTTTTCAATATAAAAATAGAGGGTATTTTTGCAAGTGATGAATTTGTAAGAGGTCATTCTTTCTTAGGATATAAAGTGAAGAGACTTTCAGAGGTAGAAGAATTATATGATGATTTTGTCATCATTCTTGCTTTTGCAGCGAGTTATATCTCTTTAATTGACAAGATTTACATTCTTGCAAATAAACATACTTTATATGTTCCTGACGTTCCTGTTTTTGGAGATGGTTTATTCACTTATGATTATTGTTTAAAACACAAAAATGAAATTAGTGAGGTTTATTCTTTGTTAGAAGATAAAATTTCTAAAGATACTTTTTCAAACATTTTAAATTATAAAATAAGTGGTAACATTGACTATCTTTCAAAAGCAACAACCGAAAAAAATGATGTATATGAAAATATTTTAAAAGTTAGTAATGATGAAGTATATATGGATTTAGGTGCATATAATGGAGACACAATTAAAGAATTTTTATCATATACAAATCAAAAATACAAGTATATTTACGCACTAGAACCTGATAATAAAAATTTTAAAAAATTAAAAAAATACACAGAAGAGTTAAATAATATAGAAATATACAATAATCCTATTTGGAAAAAAGACGAACAAATACTTTTTTCTTCTCAAAACGGCAGACAGTCCTCAATTCATAAAAACGGTAATTTGATAAATGCAAAATCAATAGATGGTTTGCTAGGAAATTCTCCCATCAGCTTATTGAAAATGGATGTTGAAGGTTCAGAGTATGAGGCAATTTTAGGAGGCAAAAACACAATTAAAACTCATAAACCAAAATTAATGATTTCTTTATATCATAGAAATGAAGATATCTTTAAAATACCACTTTTAATAAAAGAACTAAACCCACATTACAAGTTATTTATAAGACATCAACTATATATTCCTGCATGGGAAACAAATCTTTATGCATTATAATATATTTAATTATGCTTGTAAAAATATTAACACATTGAAATCGACATAAAACTAATAAAGTAAATAGAAATCGAAAAAAATTTTGCAAGAATTAAATAAAACTCTTGCAAAATTTATTTTTTTAGTATATTATATATATAGTACTTATTTTCAAAAACAAAAAAATTTCATTAAAAATTTCAGGAGGAAAATAAATGAGTTTATCAAAATCAGAAAAGGAATTATTATTAAGTTTAAAGGAAAAAACCGAAAAAGAATATCTAGAATTTAAAGCTAAAAATTTAAAACTTGATATGTCTCGTGGTAAGCCAGCACCTGAACAATTAGATTTGAGTATGCCTATGATGAATATTTTAGACAACAACACATTAACATCAAAAAATGGTTGGGATTGTAGAAATTACGGTTTACTTGATGGAATTCCTGAAGCAAAAGAATTGTTTTCAGAATTGCTTTCTGTTGAAATGGATGAAATGATTATATATGGGAACTCAAGCTTAAATGCTATGTATGATACAATTTCACGTGCAATGACACATGGTATTCTACAAAATAAACCTTGGGGTAAATGTGATAAAGTAAAGTTTTTATGCCCAGTTCCTGGATATGATAGACATTTTGCAATATGTGAATTTTTCGGAATTGAAATGATAAATGTTTCAATGGACGATAATGGTCCTGATATGGACTTAGTTGAAAAACTAGTATCCGAAGATGAAAGTATAAAAGGTATTTGGTGTGTACCTCAATATGCAAATCCAACTGGAATTTCTTACTCTGATGAAACTGTAAAGAGATTTGCAAACCTTAAGCCAAAAGCAAATGATTTCAGAATTTTTTGGGATAATGCTTATTGTATACATCATATCACAGAAACACCAAAATTAATTTTAAATATAATTGATGAATGTAAAAAAGCTGGTAACCCTGATATTGTTTTTGAATTTGCTTCAACATCTAAAATTTCTTTTTCAGGTTCTGGTGTTGCTGTTATGGCAGCAAGTAAAACAAATATAGATAATATAAGAAAACAACTTTCCATTTCCACTATTGGATTTGATAAAATAAATCAACTAAGACACGCTCTATATTTCAAAAATTTAGACGGTCTAAATTCACATATGAAAAAGCACAAAGAAATAGTTGAACCAAAATTTAATGTTGTTGTAGAAACTCTAGAACAAGAAATCAAGCCTTTAAATATCGGTTCTTGGTTTAAACCAGAAGGTGGATATTTCGTTTCTTTTGACACAAAAAACAGCTGTGCAAAGAGAGTCGTTCAATTATGTAAAGAAGCTGGTGTAGTTTTAACAGATGCCGGTGCAACTTATCCATATGGAAAAGATCCAGAAGATAAAAACATAAGAATTGCTCCTACATATCCTTCTATTGAAGAATTAAAAACTGCTATGTATCTATTCTGTATTTGTGTAAAATTAGCTACTATAGAAGCTATTGAAAAAGCTATCATCTAATTTTTTTAATCCTTTTTTATTAACGGAACTTTTTAAGTTCCGTTAATTTTATTCCTAATATTTTTTAATTAAAGACAATTGGAGTTGCATGGCGACCGGAAAGCCCAGTCGACTCCGCAGAGTCGAAATCTCCAACAAATTATTTAATTGCTTCCAGACACTATATATTACCATTCAATTAACTTTATGATAAAATATAATAAGCTCATAGCAAAAAACAAATAATTTATCAAAACTTTAAAGTGTTTTAATGCAAAACATACAATAATTCCATTGACATTCTATGATAATTGTTATATAATTTAAATATTAT
>JAEXNS010000378.1 GCA_023439605.1 Bacillota bacterium
ATAGCTATTTAATATGTTCAAACTTGTTCCCGTGTTTTCGAGAATAAGGGCATTTATTTTATTTATTGAAAACGTCTCTATTTTTTTTCTGAACTCATGTTCTTTTTCTTCATCTATTTTAAAACTCAAATTCACAATAAATGTACTGCCCTCACCTAGTGTACTAAAAACCTTTATTTCACCAGACATCATATCTATAAGATTTTTAACTATTGACAAGCCTAATCCTGTTCCACCAAATCTTCTGTTTATACTTATATCCGCCTGTGTAAAAGGTTCAAATAACTTTGCTACTTGTTTTTCAGACATACCTATTCCTGTATCTTTTATTGTAAATGAAATAGTATACTCATCTTCTTTTTTTGAAATCAAAGATATATCCAAATAAACCTCTCCAACGTTTGTAAACTTTGCAGCGTTGTTTATAATGTTCAATAAAATTTGTTGAATTCTTTTTGAATCACCAAAGAACCAATTTGGAATTTGAGGGTCTTTTTTTAATTTAAAGTCAATTCCTTGTTCAGATATTTTGTAAAGAGCTATACTCACTACATCTTGAATTACTTGGTCTAAACTAAATGATGCGTTTTCAATTTCAACTTTTCCTGCTTCAATTTTTGAATAATCTAAAATATCATTTATCGTTCCAAGCATGTTGTTAGATGCTTGACTTAACTTTTCTATATACATGAACTGAGATATTGTTAAATTTGTTTTTTTGATTAAATAAGACATTCCTATAATTGCGTTTAAAGGTGTTCTTATCTCATGTGACATTCTTGCCATAAAACTCGACTTTATACTGTTTGCCATATCAGCTTCTTTCTTTGCTCTTTCTAAATCTCTTTGTATTATTTCTCTTTTACGAATTTCTTTTTTTAAAATCACTATCCAATAAATAGATACACAAAAAATAACTACAAATATTGTAATTATCAAAACTATTACCTGTATAAATTGAGTATAATCATCATAATTTTCATCATCACTTAATTCTTTTATTGTTTCATTATTTTTACTTTCGCTTATTGAAGTGTTCTTTAAATCAATTTCCATTTTTATGTTTTGACTATTTTCTAAAACACTTAAATCTTCTGTTAAATTTATTGTTAATGATTCTGAAAAGCATATCAAACTTTTGCTATACCATAAAAATAAAATAACAATCAATAAAAATAAAATTTTTTTCATAATGCCTCCATTCTACGTTACTATTCGGCCATATGTATGTTTCACCGAATCTCCAGGACGACCGGAAAGCTCGGTCGACTCCGCAGAGTCGAAACCCTTAAAAAACTGAACTTTATATTTAAAAGCTGAATAGTAAGCATTTCACAGATTACTTCTGTATTTTAGATTTACTTGATTCATTATTTCTTCAATTTCTAAAAATGCATCTGTAATTTCAGGATCAAAATGTTCCCCTTTTTCCTTTTTTATCATTTCTATTGCTTCACTATGTTTAAATTCAGGTTTATAAATTCTTTTATTTACAAGTGCATCATAAACATCTACTATTGCCATCAACCTACCTGGTAATGGAATTTCATCACCTTTTAACCCTTTTGGATATCCTGTTCCATTATATTTTTCATGATGACCACTTACTATCTCTAATGCTGTTACTATAAAATCAGGTATATCTTCTTTATTACATAAATTATTTTTTAAAGCATCTACTCCATAATCAACATGCTTCTTCATAATAGAAAATTCTTCTTCCGAAAGACTACCTGGCTTAAGAAGTATGCCATCTGGAATTCCAACTTTCCCTATATCATGAAGTGGTGTAGTTGAAGTAAGTAATTCGATATATTCATTTGTTAGTATTTTAGAATATCTACTCTTAGTTTTTAAATTTTCACATAAAGCATGCATCATAGATTGTGTTCTTATTGTATGATTTCCTGATTCAACGTTTCTAACTTCAAGTAATCCAACTAAAGCATGTATCGTTATATCTCTAGTAGTAATAACCTCCTTAGTTTTTTTCAACACAATTGCATCAAGTTTTTTATTATCATTTTCTATTTTATCTTGTATATTTTTCATTTTTAAGTGAATGTTAATTCTAACTTTTAAAGATTCCTTGTTTACAGGTTTTCTCATATAATCAACTGCACCTAACTCCAACCCTAATATTTCATTATCTATCTCATCAAAATTTGTCAATATAATAGTTTTTATTTTTCCATACTTCTCATCGCTTTTTAATTTTCTTAAAACATCAAATCCATTCATAATAGGCATGTTTAAATCTAAAATAATTAAATCTATATCTAAATTACTATCAATAATAGACATAGCTTCTTTACCGTTTCCTGCTGTAAAAGTCGTGTATTTAAAAATCATGTTTCTAATTATTTCTCTATCTGTATAAGAATCATCTACAACTAAAATTTTAGCGGACATTTTCACTCCTCCTTTACCTTTAGTGACGAATACTAACCTTCTTAATAATCAAAAATATTATGACTAAAAATTCAAAATGATACAATTTATATTATATATCGACTATATACATAAATTATAAACTGCCATAACAAAAAAAATAAATCGTTGATAATAATTATATCAACGATTTATTTTTAAAATTTATCCACATTCATAACGTAAATGCGTATCCCACGAAGGTCCAAGGCGACCGGAAAGCCTGGTCGACTCCGCAGAGGCGAAATCCCTAGCAAATTGTTTGATTTTTACTGTTCACCTGCATTAATAACGCAAAAACGTATTCTCCGAAGGTCCAGGGCGATCGGAAAG
>JAEXNS010000002.1 GCA_023439605.1 Bacillota bacterium
GAAATGACTTGAATAAAATATGTATGCCTGGAAGTGTAAATGTATCTGAACTTTTTACCATAAAAGAATATTCTACAGTTTTTCACCTTGTTTCAACTATAAAAGGTATATTAAATAAAGATATGAATTTTTCTGAAATAATTAAAGCCGTTTTCCCTGGTGGTTCTATAACAGGTGCTCCAAAAATTCGAGCTATGGAGATTATCGATGAACTTGAAAACAGCAATAGAGGAATTTATACAGGCTCTATTGGTTATATTTCTTTTGATAAGTCTTATGATTTAAATATAGCAATAAGAACTGCTGTATTTCAAGATGATTTTTATAATATAGGTGTTGGCGGAGGAATAACTTATGAATCACAACCAAGCTTTGAATATGAAGAAACATTACAAAAAGCAAAAGCTTTATTGGAGGCTATAGACTATGGAAATAAACCTTGACAATGGTTTTTATTTTGGTATAGGTGCTTTTGAAACTATACTTTTGCATGAAAAAAAACTCATTTTTTTATCAGAACATTTAAAAAGACTTGATAAAGCTCTACGTTTTTTTAAAATTAAAAATTCTTTAAATGTGGATGATTTGTATAACTTTATAGATAAAAATCAACACTTTAATGGTGCAATTAAAATTATAGTTTCTGAAAAAAATTCTTTGTTTGAGTTTAAAGAAAACCCATATAGCCAATCTGTATATGAAAAAGGATTTTCGCTAACTAAAAGCAAGCTTAAAAAAAATGAATACTCACCTATTACTTATTTCAAAACATTGAATTATGCTGAAAATATTTTGGAAAGACAAAAGGCAATTGAAAAAGGATATAATGAAGCTATTTTTTTAAATACAAAAAATCAAATAACAGAAGGTACAGTTTCAAATATTTTTTTCGTAAAAAACAACATAATCTACACTCCAAAAATATCATGTGGTTTATTAAACGGCATAATGAGACAATATATTTTATCAAATTATGATATAAATGAAAAAATAATAACCCTTGATATGATAGATGATTTTGATGAAGCTTTTCTTACAAATTCTCTTATGGGTATTATGCCTGTTTCCCACTTTGAAGATAAGATTTTTAAATCTAAAAAAGTATCAAATGAAATTTTAGAAAATTACAGAAAGTTTATTAATCAATAATTAAAAAGAACAACCTACCATTAAAATGGTAGGTTGTTCTTTTTAATTATTTGTCTTTACTATTCAGCCATATGTATAACCAAGATATTTTACCCAAAGCCCATGGAAACTGAAAAGCTCGGTCGACTCAGCAGAGTCGAAACCCTTGCAAAACCGTAAACTTTACCTTTATAGGCTGAATAGTAACTTTTTGCTTCTTTTTGCGATAGAAAAAGAAGCGGAGTTTGAGGCAGAGCCTCATAAATTGCCTCAGCAATTTACTAGTTAACTACATTTTCTTTACTTTATAAATGTGGATAAATAATAACATTGTATTTGAAAGTTAATAATATATTTATATTATACCATATAATATATTATCGTCAAGATTGTATATTATTAAAACAAAATATATAATCTTACAAATAGGTTCCCCAAAAAGGAAATTAACGCAAATTATAAGAATATAATGGATTATATTCTCCATTTAAAACTTTTTTTATCTATAAATAACCTTTCGAGTATATTTCATCTTGACTTATAGAGTAATAATTGGATTTTTTTTCTAATGTAAACTTATTGTAAAATAAATGTATAAAATTATAATACAAATTTTCAAAATTATCATTTACATTTATATCTAAAAGTGATATACTCTAAATATAATTCATCTACAAAATTAGTAAAATCAATTTTGATATATTAATTTATATAATTTCGACTCTGCGGAGTTGACCTAGCTTTCCAGTTACCCTATACCTTTGTAACATATATCTTTGAGTTATGGATGTAGCTGAATTTTACTATTATTAATAAAAAAGGTGGTTTTAGTATGGAAAATATAGTTGAGATTAAAGAATTAACTAAATATTATGGTAAACATAGAGGCATAGAAAATGTAAGTTTTAACATTGAAAAAAGTGAAATCTTTGGTTTCATTGGCCCAAATGGTGCAGGTAAATCAACTACTATTCGTTCTATTCTTGGTTTAATTCGCCCGAATTCAGGAGAAGCTAAAATTTTTGGAATGGATTGCATAAAAAAAGCACCTGAAATAGCTAATCAAATAGGTTATTTACCTAGTGAGGTATTTTATTATGATGGAATGAAGGTAAAAGACTTACTTAACTATTCGGCAAGTTTTTACAAAAAAGATTGTAAAAAAAGAATTCTCGAATTATCTAATATCATGAATCTAGATTTAAACAAAAAGATAGAAGACTTATCTTTTGGAAACAAAAAAAAAGTTGGTATTGTTCAAGGCTTGCTACATTCACCAAAACTAATTATTTTAGATGAGCCTACTTCTGGCCTAGATCCTCTTATGCAACAGACATTTTTTGAACTTCTTGAAGATGAAAATAAAAAAGGTGTTACTATATTTATGTCTTCACATATTTTAAATGAAGTTCAACGTCTATGCGGAAGAATTGCAATTATAAAAAATGGTAAAATAATAAAAACCGAAAAAATATCCGAGTTACAGGGGAATAATTACAAAAAAATAAAATTAGAAACTATAAGTCCTTTACCAAATGAATTAGTCAGTTCAAGTAACATAACTAACCTATCTGAAAATAAAAATAATTATAACTTCATTTATAACGGTGATATAAATTTTCTTATTTCACAATTATCTAAAATTAAAATAAAAAATGTAGTAATTGATGAACCTGATTTAGAAGAAATATTTATGCATTATTATTCAGATAAGGAGAAGTGAATTATGAATATTTATATTTTTGAATTTAAAAAAAATATTAAAAGTATTTTAATATGGAGTATTACTTTAGTTTTCTTCGCTGGAGTAACATTGTTATTTTACCCTTCTATCCAAGATGACATGGAGCTTTTTGAAAATATATTAAACAAATACCCTCCAGCACTAAAGGCTGCAATGGGATTTATGGTAGATAGTTTTACTTCTTTGATTGGCTACTATAGCTTCGCTTTTACTTATGTGGTCATTTTCGGTACTATTCAAGCTGCAAATTTAGGCCTTTCTATTTTGTCAAAAGAAGAACGCGATAAAACAGCCGATTTTTTACTAACTAAACCAACTTCTAGAATAAGAATAATAACCTCAAAAATATTATCTTCATTAACAAGTTTAATAATAACAAATATAATTTACTATATTTCTATTTATTTAATTACTTACTTTTTCATCACAAATGATTTTTCTTTGTTAAAATATACTTTGATAAACATTTCTCTCTTTTTATTACAATTAATATTTTTTAGTGTTGGACTTATCATTTCCCTAATTTTAAAAAAAGTAAAATCTGTTTTGCCTATTTCTCTAGGTTTGGTTTTTATGTTTTATGCTATATCTGCATTTGCTGTAAATTCAAAAGAAGACAAACTTAGATACATAACACCTTTTCAGTATTTTAAAACGGATTATATTATTGCTGAAAATAATTTTGAATTAAAGTTTTTGATTTTAGGATTTTCTGTAATTATTATTTCTTTGATTGCAAGTTATGTAATCTATTTAAAAAAAGATATTCACGCTGTTTGAAAGAAGGTGTTTTTATGAATTTATATTTAAGAGAATTACGTGCAAACATGAAATCAACTATTATATGGGGCATTGTTCTTATTTCCCTTATATTTATGGGAATGAGTAAATTTACGGCGGCTAGTGGTTCAATGGATTTTAACGATTTATTGAAAAACTTGCCAAAATCTATTCAAACTATTTTTGGAGTAGGAGTTTTAAATTATAATAATTTTTTAGATTATTTTGCAGTTCTATTTTTATATATAATATTAACCATAGGTATTCATTCTATTATGCTGGGTTGTGGAATGATAGCAAAAGAAGAACGTGATAAAACTGTTGAATTTTTAAATGTAAAACCTATTTCAAGAAGCAAAATAATCACTTTTAAACTTCTTTCGTCCTTAACAATAATGATAATATTAAACTTAACCTCTTTTATTACTTCATATTTATCCGCTGATGAATCATCTAAAGAAAATAAGAATTTTTACCTTTTGTTTTTGCTTTTATTTATTTTTCAAATTTTACTGTTAAGTATAGGTATGCTGATATCTTCCATATTTAAAAATAATAAATATTCTTATTCTCTTTCGAATTCAATTATTTTATCCATGTTTGGTATTTCTATAATTATTGATATGTCTGGTAGATTAGATTTTTTAAGATATATAACATTTTTTAAATATTATGATGCTATAGATATTATAAAAGATAATTACAATTATATGTATGTTTATATTTCTATAATAATTATTATTATTTCCATAATATTAACTTACTTTTTCTATAACAAACGTGACCTAAAACTTTAAAAAGCTATAGATGATATATGAATTCCAATTTATATAGTATTGGTTTTCATATATCAAATATAGCTTTTTTGCAAATTCACTTAGTATCTACTTTATTTATTTCTTCTAACGATAATCCTGTTATTTTTGATATATCATCTATAGGAAGCCCATGTTTAAGCATTTGCTTGCATATTTTTATTTTCTCTTC
>JAEXNS010000046.1 GCA_023439605.1 Bacillota bacterium
TTCTTATCCACTTCTCTCATTGATGTGGATGTGGAGCTAAAAGACATTCTGTCTTGTTTGCTTTCACCTGTTTTAGAAATATCTTTTTGGCTTTTTTCAATTTTCCCAACTGATGAGTTGGTAGAAGCCGCCGAAACACTGTATATTCCATTTGATGAGCCTCCAGTAACTTTCATACATATCCCTCCATTCCAAGCTTAACTTGTTAATCATAAATGTTTACCCTACAAATGAGTAGAGACCACCCAACCGCCCAAATGAAGATTAACACTACTCTTAACATATTAATCGGTTGTTATCAAAAAAAATAAATAGCTTTTTATATTAATATTAATTATAAATTTTAAAAAAAATATTGTATAAATCCACAGTATCTGCTATAATTAATTTCATAGGTTTATTTTAAAAAACTTATTTTTTATTTTATGTAATGTAATTTAGTATTTGATTTTATAATAATTATTTCTAAATATTTTTTAAAAAGTCTTATCACCGCAGGGATTTGACTTCATATTTATTGTCTGCGGAGAAAAGAGGTAATAATCCAAATGAGTGTAGTCATATCTGTAATAACACAAAAAGGTGGAGTAGGTAAAACAACTACTGTAAATTCGCTTGCTGCAACATTAAACAAAGTTGGTAAACGAGTATTGACTATAGACATAGATCCTCAAAGTAATCTTTCTTTCAGCACTGGTGCAGATGTGAACGCAAGCACCATATATGACGTACTTAAAGGCTCAGCAAAAGCACAAGATGCTATACAACGCAGACCAATGACAGACATTATTCCATCTACTATATTGTTAAGTGGAATAGAACTCGAATTCACAGGCCAAAACAGAGAATTTTTGCTAAAAAAAGCCATTAAACCTATAAAAAATTTATATGATTACATTTTAATAGATTCTCCTCCTGGTTTAGGTATTTTAACTGTAAATGCTCTAGCTGCTTGTGACTATGTTTTAATACCTATGCTCCCTGACATATTTAGTTTACAAGGTTTGGCACTTATATATGAAACTATTGAACATATAAGCAAATCATGCAATCCAAACATCAAATTTGCTGGTATTGTACTAAATAGATATAGTAAAAGATCATTATTACATCGTGAAGTTTATGGAACTGCAAAAATGATATCTGAACACTTGGACATTCCAATTTTTAATAGTATCATAAGAAATTGCGTTGCTCTTTCGGAGGCACAGTCGTTACAATGCGATATTACTGATTATTCTGGTATAAACACTGGTGCAAAGGATTTTAAGGATTTAGTCAATGAACTGTTTGCAAGAGGTATATGTTAATATTTAGAGAGGGAGATTTTTGTGAATTTAATAAATAAAGGTATATCAAAAAGAGAAATAAATAAAGAGTTGATGTTCAATAAAATAATGCCTACTCGATTACTTGATAATTTTGATAACTTTGACGATTTTGACGAAGATAGCACAAAAGATTTTTACACAACCTTAACCCAAGATGAAAATAACCAACAATTTGACATTATAGATAATAGTGCCCCCAATATTTCCGAAATCAAAAAGCCAGACAACACCAATCAAATAGTTCTTACAAATATTATCGAAAAAATAGTAATGTCAAAAATAGATAGGGCATTAGAAAAATTTAAAATATGCAAATGTTACTTTTGTAAACAACAAATAATTGCTCGTACTTTAAACGAACTCATGCCAAAGTATGTTTTACTAAAAGAAGATGAAATTGATGAGTTTGTAGCACATGAAGATGATACCGAAGTTGTTTCTATGCTAGTTAAAACAATTATAAATGTAAAAGCTAATCCTATACATTAATATATCGTTAATATTTTCTAAAAATAAACACTTAAAATTTATATCTTTAATTTATAAATTTTAATTTTAAGTGTTTATTTTTATTTTTTTGTTCCGATATATATTATAAGTTATAATATTTTTTAAAAACAAAAAAGAACATAAACAAATACATAAATTTCACCTAAAAGGAGGAATTAATATGGATATAAACAGTGTATCAAATATTCAACAAGCTAATATATCAAAAGTGCAAAACAAGTCTGTTGAAAATCAAGCAAACCAAAACGCCAAGGAAATCCAAAACAATCCTAACACAATAGAAGATACTATAGCAATAACCGGAACTACAGAAACTCAAAACCCAGCTGGAATATATACCAAAGAGGATATTTTGAATAATTTAGAAAATGCTGAAAAAGAAAGAACTCTTGCATTTGTGGACACTTTAAAGAAAATGCTCTTAAATCAAGAAGAATATGCAAATATTGCATCTACAGAAACTAAGCCCAAAGCAAATTTAACTATAATGGGTGAAGATTATTATGTTAGCGAAGAACAAAGTGCGGAGGCTTTAAAAGCAATATCAGAAGGCGGAGAATATTCCATTGGTGCAGTTGCTGATCGTATTATGCAATTTGCTGAGGCAATAGCTGGAGATGATCCTGAAAAAGTAGCTGAAATGCGTAAATCTGTAGAAAAAGGATTTGAAGCGGCTTATGAAACTTTAGGATTAAAAAAAGATGAAATGCCACAAATAACACGAGATACTTATGATGAGATAATGAAACGTTTTGATGAATGGGAACAAAAAATCACTCCTCAAGATAATCCAACTGAAATTCAAAATGATCCAAATAAAATGCAAAATTCATTTGAAGAATAATCAACTTAACCTCCTTTGTATTACAACAAAGGAGGTTCTTATTTTAATTAAGTTTAATTTTGTAGAAGTACCTCATAGTAATATTGTTTTTCTCTAAACCCCAATTTACATCTGCTTGAACTATATAATATCCTGCTGTTCCAACTTCGATATTTAGATAATCTTCATTTTCATAAACAATTTCTAAATTTTCATTATAAAGTGTGTACTTTGCGTCCATAAAGTGACTGCCTTGAAACGCCATGTATGTATCAATTTTTTCTGCTTCAGTTTCAAGAGTTTCTATGGAAGTTGTTTCAGTAGAAACAACTTCTGTTGATACATCTGTAGCAGATGTTGTTATAGTACTCGATGTCGCCGAAGTAGCCAAAGCTTCCATCGCCTTATTTTTCCCATCTATAATTATTATAGAATTTGCTATTTCAGCTAAAAGAGGTGTGTCATATTTTTTATTTCGCTCCTCATAAATGCTCTTTACTTTATATCCTTCAAGTGTAACTGTTTTATCATAAGAATTAATAAATACTTCTCCTATATATTTTTCATATGGTTCTTTTTTAGATAATACATTATATACTCCAACAATAAATATAAGAACAAAAACTACTAAAATTATCTTCCCCTTCATAAAAAAATCTCCTTTTAATAAAAACAATATACTTATTATTTTTATTTTTAAACTTGTATATATTACTTAAAAAATCACAAACTTAATTCAATAAGGTATTATATACATAATACTATAAAAGTACTCTCCATTTCAAGTCTTTATTTAAGATTTTTTTCAAATTCTTGAAGTTTAAACGCAACTAAGTCTTTCATAGGTTCACAAAGTCTAAGTGCTTCCTTGAGATTTTTAATATAACCTATTTTATCTTCATTTGTCAAGGCATTATTCGCTTTTGACATATAATATCCAAACCTATGAAGTGATGGTAGGCATTCTACGTCCTCATCATTCAACAGTTCTGGATTGTATATGTTAAAAACGTAATCTGACAAAGCATTTATAAACATATTATAGAGAATACTTTTTTGCTCCATTTTTTCATCATCTCCAACTTTTAAAACAGCTGTTTCCAAAGCTGAAACCATCCATAATAAATCCTTTATAGAACCAACAAAATCTTCTGGCTTACAGTATTCTATCATTATATTTACATATTCCTCATGATTTGTAGCTAATAATGGGAAATAGCTTCTTAACCTATCATAACTCATTTTACTTATTGCCAACGATAAACTAACACCATTTTTTATAGCTAAATATATGGCTATCGAATATCCATCTCCAAAATAACTAATACTATTTAAAAAGCTACTTAATTTAGATGAAAAATTTGATTTTTTTTGTGAATTTAAAAGTTTCATGATTTCTATAAAATCACCTTGAATTTCTGAATAGGCAAAAATATTTGCAAAACTAATTTTATCCTCTGCCTTATAGTAGCATTCTTCTAATAAATACATTACTAAATCCATTTTATCTTTATCGTCTTTAAATAAAGTTAAAAAGTTTTCATAAACACTTAATAAATTTGAGTAATCTTTTGTACTATCCACTAACTCTCTTACTATTGATAAGTACGCCTTTAGATTTAAAATATTCATCTTACTTATATCTATTTCGCCCATTATTTTCAAAGCTTCTATATCTCTTGATAAAAAAATCAAACATCTTGCTGTATTCATAATGTATTCTTGTCTTTCCGAAGGTTGTATGGCCTTTACTGGTCTACACCTTAAATCCATTATGTCCAATTCCCCATTTTTATACTTTTCATACAATTCAAAATACTTCATATAAGCATCATATGCTTCTTGATATAACTTTTGATTAAAATAAATATAACCTAGCATTGCATATATTTGAATAGCACTAACTGCATTTTGAGATTTTTCATATTCGAAAAATTCTTCTGATATGGTAATTGCCCTTTCATACTCTTCTTTAAAAGCGTAGAAAGCCATATTTTCCAAAAACGCATGATTGCTATAAATTTGTGTTCTATCTTTTTTCGCAAGTTCCAACCATTCATTTAAGTACTTTTCTTTATCTTTTTTTTCGCAAACATCATAAATATGACAAACAATTCTCATATTTTGATTATCCTTTTCATATTCTTCAAGCAAAGGTTTTAAGTTTCTTTCTGACTTAACATCTTTATCCGAATTTTTATTGTACATATATCCATAGTGATGAAATATCGTCCCGAAATATCCATGTGGTACATACATGGGTAAAGATTCATGAATTTTCCCTTCAAACTTAATGTTATTTGACATTTTAACCATTCTGCTACCCAAAAAATCAGTATAATATTTACCATCATTACCTAAATAATTTCTAATCATATAACTTGCAGAATTATATTTATTATATATTTCAGGATACTTAAAAAAGTCAACCATTTCACTTATATCTTTGTCTAAGTATTCATCAGCGTCTACGAACATAAACCATAAACCCTTTGCTTTTTCGAGTCCATAATTTCTAGCTTCTGAAAAGTCACCAGTCCATTCAAATGTGTACAGTTTGTCTGTATATCTTTTTGCAATTTCTACGGTAGCATCTGTTGAACCTGTGTCCACTATTATGAGTTCACTTTTTACTTGTTCCATTAAAGGCTTTAATGCTGTTAGACATTTATCAATGTGTTTTTCCTCATTTTTCACAATCATTCCTATTGATAGTAAAATCTTTTCCTCTTCTTTTATATGTGATTTCATGTTATTTAATCCTCTCTATTATATTTTACCTTTTAACTTACTTATAACTCCAATAGTTTTAAAAAATAGTTACTATTAAGCCATATGTATATGAAGATATACATTCCAAAGGTCCATGGCGTTGGGAAAATGTCGTCAACTTAGTAAAAAAGTTAAAGTTTTACTCGATTTTTTTCAAAAAATCGTAGGTTTCCAAAGGGCAACGCCCTTGGTCGCTTTCCGCAGAAAGCGAAATCCTTATGCTTTAAGAGCTTTTTTGCTTCTTTTTGCGAT
>JAEXNS010000103.1 GCA_023439605.1 Bacillota bacterium
TAAATCAAATTATAGATACTTTGAAAAACATGAACTTCTTTAAAGTTACAGGAGATGGATATATACCTACTTATACAAGAACAGACTTAACAGATGCAATTCATGACAAATTTGGATTTAGAACAGACTATCAGATTGTGACTAATAAGGAAATGAAAAAAATTTTAATTTCCATAAAAAGTAAGTGAAAGTACTCACTTTTTTATAACTAAAAAGCCTTCATAAACTTCGATTTTACGAGGTTTATGAAGGCTTTTTCTTTTTTAAGTGTCAAAGATGAGATGCATTTTTTGACTTACTTATTTTTAATCTCATATAATCCTCTCCTCACTCTATATTATATCATATTACGTACAAAGTACGCAATAGTTTTAAAAAATTTGACTTGATTTTTTTAGTTTTTTACGTTGATTGAACCTTGTTTTTTTTATTAAACTATCAAAGACCCATATTGACAAATTGGCAGTTTTGATATATAATTAGTAATGTAATATATACATAGTTAAGTTTTTAATGTGTTTATTATAAAGTAATTTTTTGCTTTTATAAACATATATAGGGGATGGTGGTGAAAATAATGACACTTAAAATCAAATGGACTGTATCAACAGCGAAAGATGATTCACGTGCTTCTGCAATGTACTGCTTTAAGAGTTGCAGTGCTAATCAGAACTAATGACTTATCATGCAATTTAAAGGGAGGAAAGAAAGAGTCAATAAGGCTTATCTTACCTCTCTTTTTGTTTTAAAATATAAATAAAGGTGGACGTTATGGCTAATAATGAAAAAAAGGAAGTTGAACTTGACATTACAAAAAAGTATTCAATCTTAGATGGTATTGTAATTGTAAAATACAATGATTTCTGGCTTATTATAAACCCAGAAACATCAAATTGGATTGTGTTGAAAAATCAGAATCAATTAAATATTTTTAACATGCTTAAAGAACATTCTATACAGGATTGCATTAACAAATTAGGCGATGATTTAAAAGAGGAAGATCTTATAGCTGTGCTAACTGAACTAGAAGCGAAACAGTTTGATTCTTACAATGTGAATTATCCTGAACGAAACGGAATATGTATTTATTTAACTAATGCATGCAATCTCCGCTGTCCTCACTGTTATATGTATGCTTCACAAGAGTTGGAAAACGAATTAACTACTAATGAAGTTAAAGAATTACTGTCAGCGTTTTATAATAATGGATGCAGAGTTGTTACCTTTACTGGTGGGGAAGTAACCTTGAGAAAGGATCTTGTTGAAATACTTAAACATGCAAAAGATCTAAGTTACAAAATAACAGTTTTGTCTAATGGAACTAACTGGACTGATGAACTTATTGAAAAAGTCAATCAATATGTTGATGAAGTACAGGTTAGTATTGATGGTTACGATGAAGAAAGCAATTCTGCTATTAGAGGAAAAGACAACTTTAATCGTGCTTTGAATACAGTTGAAAAACTTGTAAATTAGAATATAAGAACTTCTGTAGCTATTACACCACTATTGGAAATGCTCGAATCTAATAAAGAAAAATACATTTCGTTTGCTAAAGGGTTAATAAATAAATACCCTGCAGACCGATTCTTTGTAAAATTTAATGTTGAGTTACTTGAAGGAAGAAACATCAATCCTACCTCGGACAGTAATATGCGTTATAGGAAACTTATGAAAGAAATCACAAAATCATGTTATGATAACTATCAAGAAAATGATTTCGTTTTGAATCATGAGAACAATACTATTTTTAATAACTGCGGATTTGGTGGAATTACAGTATCTTCAATAGGTGATATATATTTTTGCAATCGTATTTACGAACTCAAAAGCTTTGCAAATTATCGTAAGGATTCACTTTCATATATTATGGATCTTTCTCGTAAAGCCATGGAACTTTCTGATATCAATAATCTAAAACCATGTTGTAACTGTGAATTAAAATATATCTGTGGCGGTGGCTGCCGCATAACATATTTTAACGAGCTAACTAAATGTGATGAGATTAAAACATTTGATGTTTCAAAAGTTCCAGCGAGAAAATGCGACTTTGATAAGAAGAAGTTTTATTATCAAATGATGATAAAAACAAACGAATAGTTTTACAGATAAGGAAGATAAACATGAGTGACTTAATCATTTCTTTTAATATTCCTGAATCAATCGAACAAAAAAGGCTTGTAGTCGAATTTTACGATGGTTTGATTAGAATCACAAAGTTAGGACTGTTTACTGGCCCTTTAAGAAGGGTTTCGGTAGATGATGAATTTTATTTTGATAATATTGGGAAAGAAAATCAGCGTGTTCTGTCAAATATAATTAGAAATAAATTTAATTCCAAAATTTGCAAGAATAAGTATTCTTTTATAGCTGGAATAGAAGAAATATTAAATGTTGCAAATTTTACATCAGCATTTGCATTTATGTCAGACAAGAAATATCATCTAATAAAAAACTATCATTTGAATTATAATTCAGAATATCGAATTGAATACATTAACGATTCGCTGATTATTGATATTGTGTCAACAGATAATCTTGAAGATATAAATTTACAATTAAAAACAGTTGAGCCTGTATGCAAGTTTTTTATTGATTTACAAGGAACAGATATTACAGGAAAAATCAAATTTGATTATAACGGAATAATAATTTCTCCCTTGAATAAATCTGAGATAATTGAAACCGAAGACGGTAATGTAATGCGAAATAAACTTTTTGAAGAAGATGCTATTACTACAATAAGAAAAGCCAGTTTTATATGCTCAACAAATGATACTTATAAATTTTCACCATCTGCTTCGATTTCATTTGCACTTTCACACATTTCTGAAAGTGGAATACAATTATTTTCTTCAAAAGGATCAGAGATTTCTACAATATCATCTAAAAATATTTCTGTAACTTACGATATTGATTGGTTTTCTATCAAAGTCGCTGTGGAAAACGAGAACGGTTTTATTGATATAAGTGACAAAATCAACCTAAAGAGCAAATTCGTTGAGATTGATGGAAAAACATTTGTAATGCCTTATACTTTACAAAACAAGAAAATAATAAAGGACAAACAAGGTTTAGTTATACCAAAGAATGAATACATTAATGCATTATATATTGCTTCACAGAGTTCAAATAGAGAGATTACCAATATAAATAAGTTCTTTAATAATGATGATAAAATAAATATCCCCGATGATATAGCATCCATTTTACGTCCATATCAAGTTGAAGGTGTAACTTGGCTTGAAAGAATGTATAAAGCAGGATTAGGAGCTTGTTTAGCCGATGATATGGGTTTAGGCAAAACTATTCAGGCAATATCCGTTTTAAAAATCCATTCAGACGATAAACATAATGCTCCAAAATTAGTGATAGCTCCGAAATCACTATTGTATAACTGGAAAAATGAAATCAATAAGTTCGCATCTAACCTTTCCGTTATAATCTATCATGGAAACGCAAGGAATATAAACGAAAAAGAGTTGTGTTCAAATACAGTGCTCTTAACAACATTTGGTACAGTATTAAATGATTTAGAAATATTGAAACAAATAATTTTTGATATTGTTGTCATAGATGAAATACAGTTTATTAAGAATTTCAATTCCAAAACATTTAAAGCGATAGCATATTTAAAGAGAAATATGACTATCGGATTGTCAGGTACTCCGTTTGAGAACAATATCACAGAACTATGGAGCATAATGAATGTGCTTAACAATTCCATCTTCAAAAGTAAAGCTACATTCATTAATTTGTCAAATTTAGAAGAGTTTAAGAGAATAAACAAAATGATATCTCCTTTCGTTCTGAGAAGAGAGAAAAAAGAAGTCCTTAAAGATCTTCCTGAAAAAAATGAAACTGCAATTGAGATAGAAATGGAGCAAGAGCAGGAACAGCTTTATAACTCTTTGCGAATAAAGATTCTTGAAGAAATTAAAAGATTACCATCAAGATATGAGATTAAAACATCTGCTGACATATTGAAGGGATTACTACTCTTACGACAAGCTGCTTGTCATCCTCTTTTGCTCAATTCAGGAATGAATCCTGAACATTGTACTGAATCCGCAAAATTTGAATTCTTAAAAGACAGAGTTATGTCTTTGGTAGTTGCAAATGAAAAGGTGATTATTTTCAGCCAGTTTACTTCAATGCTAAAAATAATTGAAAATTGGCTTAAAGCTGAAAAAATTAAGTATTTCTATTTAGATGGGCAGACAAATCGCCGTCAGGAGTTAGTAGATGAATTTGAAAAAAGCGATGAAGGCGTATTCCTAATTAGTCTGAAAGCAGGAGGAGTAGGTCTTAATCTCACTTCGTGTCATTATGTAATATTGTATGATCCGTGGTGGAATCCAGCAACTGAAAAGCAAGCTGCTGACAGAGTCTACCGAATAGGACAAAATAAAGATGTTTTTGTATATAAACTTATAACACGAAATACCATTGAAGATAAAATACAGCAATTACAAGAAAAAAAGACGGTTATATCCGATTTAATTTTCAAAGACATTGGCAATTTGAAGAAACTTGACATTGATGAAATAATATCTTTAATAAGCGAGTAAAAAGCACCCTCCCACCAGCCAACACATCACTGTTCAGCCAGTGGGAGGGCTTCTTCATATCAAATCGCTATCCGTTTAGCTTCATTCTTACCATTATACTTATCCACGATCTTCTCAATCCTCATAATCTCGCTGTCTCTGCCATTGATGATCTGATATTGTCATCTTTTGCTATTAATTTTGAAATAGAACACTGGATAGTTTTGGTCCTTTCTTTTTTTTCTGTTTCTTTGTTCAATTTTTCTATGTACTCTTTTGCCCACTCAATTGGATCTATTCCATTTAATTGTTCTTGTAATTCTGCATATGTCCCTAATTTTTCTACTATTTTGGATGTCCTTTTACCATTTTTGTATATTGATTTTATTACATAAAGTGAAGACGCATTTTTTGACTTACTTATTTTTAATCTCATATAATCCTCTCCTCACTCTATATTATATCGCATTACGTACAAAGTACGCAATAGTTTTTAAAAAATTTGACCTGATTTTTTTATTTTTATTTTGATTTTTTGAAATAATGTGATATAATAATTATATGTGGCATTAGAAAAATATAAGTATAGAATTTATATGGAGGTTTTATTATCGAAATCAATATCGAAACTATAAAAACTGGTATTTTATTTATAGCTAAATTGTTTGTGTTATTTTTGTTTATATATATTGTACTGGTATCAACACCTAAAGTAGCTAAAAAAGTTGATAATATGATAGCAAAGAACAAAAAACCCGAAAGGGTGGAGGATAAGAGACTCAATGAAGTTAAAGGTATTTATGATTTAAAAAAAGATGATGATGAAGAAACTAATGAAAATGATATTAATAATTAATATAAAGTGAGGTTTAAAAAATGGCAAAAGACAATAAAAAAATGGTTGAGTCAATAACTTCTATGGATGAAGATTTTGCGAAATGGTATACAGATATAGTAAAAAAAGCTGAACTTATAGAATATACAAGCGTAAAAGGATGTATGGTTATAAGACCATACGGGTATGCTATATGGGAAAATATACAGAAAACCCTTGATACAATGTTTAAGGAAACAGGACATGAAAATGTTTGTATGCCTATGTTTATACCAGAAAGTTTATTGCAAAAAGAAAAAGATCATGTTGAAGGTTTTGCACCAGAAGTTGCATGGGTTACATATGGTGGTTCTGAAAAGCTAGAAGATAGACTATGTATTAGACCTACTTCTGAAACGTTGTTTTGTGAACACTATGCAAATATAATACATTCATACAGAGATTTACCTAAACTATATAATCAATGGGTTAGTGTTGTAAGATGGGAAAAAACAACTAGACCATTTTTAAGGTCAAGAGAATTTCTATGGCAAGAAGGACATACTATTCATGCTACAGCTGAAGAGGCGATATTAGAAACTGAAAAAATGTTAAATGTTTATGCGGATTTTTGTGAAAATTATCTTGCTATGCCTGTAATAAAAGGTAAAAAAACAGAAAGTGATAAGTTTGCAGGAGCTGTTTCTACATATGCAATAGAAGCTTTGATGCATGACGGAAAAGCACTTCAAGCTGGTACTTCTCATTATTTTGGTGATGGATTTGCAAAGGCATTTGAGATACAATTTACAGATAAGGAAAACAAAAAGGTATATCCACATCAAACTTCATGGGGAGTTACAACAAGGCTTATAGGTGCTATTATAATGACACATGGTGATGATAATGGTTTGGTATTACCACCTAAAATTGCACCAATACAACTTGCTATTATTCCTATTGCACAACATAAAGAAGGAGTTTTGGATAAGGCTAGAAACTTAGCAGATGATTTGAAAAATAGAGGAATAAGAGTAAAACTAGATGATACTGATAATTCTGCTGGTTGGAAGTTTTCTGAATATGAAATGAAAGGCGTGCCTTTAAGATTAGAAATAGGTCCAAAGGACATTGAAAATAATCAGTGTGTAATAGTTACACGTCATAATAGAGAAAAAACCGTTGTAAGTTTAGATAATTTGATGGAAATGATTAATGTAAAACTTGAAGAAGTTCAAAAATCTTTATTTGAAAAAGCTTTAGAAAATAGAATTAATAGAACTTATACATGCACTAGTCTAGATGAAATAGTTAAGTCACTTGAAGAAAAAGGTGATGGATTTATTAAAGCTATGTGGTGCGGAGAAGAAGCTTGTGAAGATATTATTAAAGAAAAAACAGGTGTAGGTTCTAGATGTATGCCTGAAGAACAAGAAAAATTTTCGGAAAACTGTATATGTTGTGGAAATCCAGCTAAATATATGGTGTATTTTGGTAAAGCGTATTAAAAATAAGTTATTATTAATCTGTTAAAGGTCAAGTTTACGATTTTGTAGGAGTTTCGACTCTACCGAGTCGACCGAGCAATGTCGTCAACTTAAGCAAATTTCTAAAGTAATTTATGAGGCTCTGCCTCAAACTCAGCTTCTTTTTCTATCGCAAAAAGAAGCAAAAAAGCTCTTAAAGCATAAGGATTTCGCATTCTGCGGAAAGCGACCAAGGGCGTTGCCCTTTGGAAACCTACGATTTTTTGAAAAAAATCGAGTAAAACTTTAATTTTTTCACTAAGTTGACGACATTATGAATATGGATGAAAAGATAAAAAATACTGTGTAGTTTCATAACTACACAGTATTTTTTATCTTATATGCTTTAATATTTTTTCAACATCAACATGTCTGCCTAAAACTATAATATGCTCATTTTCATCAGAAAAAACATAGTCAGCAGATGGAAGTGGGTTTACTTCGCCATCTTTTTTAGTTGCAACAATATTTATTTTATATTTTCTTCTAACTTCAAGTTTAGAAATACTTTTACCCAACCAATGGTCTATAACTGGAATTTCATATATTGAAACATCTTCAGAAAGCTCAATATAATCAAAAACATTTGCTACACTATATCTAGTGGCAAGTTTTTCGGCACTATCTCTTTCAGGATAAACTACTTCATGAGCACCACTTTTCAATAGAAATTTTGCATGAATTGTTGTACTTGCCTTACCTATAATATGCTCTGCACCAAGTTCATAAAGTAAGTTTGTGATTTCTAAACTACTTTGAAAATCATCCCCCACACAAACAAAACAAAGGTCAAAGTTTTTAACACCCAAACTCTTTAAAGTTTCTTCTTTTGTACAGTCTCCTATT
>JAEXNS010000172.1 GCA_023439605.1 Bacillota bacterium
GTCCTATTGTTTCTACCTTGTTTTTTAACATATATTTTCCTACAGTTTGTAATTTGATATCTAAGTCGTATTTCTTTTTTGCTACTTCAATTATTTCAATAAATAAAAGAGAATCTCCGTCTAAATCTTCTATAATATTTGTTTCCTCATTTAGCTTATCAAGGTCAACTTCGCATTCATCTGCAAAATACTCATAAATCATTTCTTTTAATTCTTTTTTTGTTTCTTCTGTTATTGTTTTCATGTTAAATTCTCCTTTAAAATAAATATATATTTGTTACAATTCAGCTATATGTGTAAGATAAAGATATTTTACCTAAAGTCCAGTTGCTCTACAAAGGATGAACTTATACAAAATTGTAAACTTTATCTTTTGTGACTGAATAGTAACATGTTTTTTAGTTCCAACAAAAACATTGGAGCTATATGACTTTTTTAATATTGCTGATATTTTTATGTGTATAAAACTTTGATTTATATGGATCTACAAGTTGTGATGATTTCTTTAAAGCACTATTAAAGCTTAAATCCCAAAATTCTGTTACGCCAACTTGCTCTAAGAATAAAACTGTATTTTTCCAATTCATTTTAGATAAAAGGTTTATATTTTGTTCAAATCTAGCATCTTCTGGTGTGTTGATGAGTTTGTTGTTATACGCTGATATTATAGGAATAGGAGTGTTTTGAAATTTTATATTTTTTATTTTTTCAAAATAACTATCAGCTACTTTATTGATGATTTCTGTGTGAAAAGGACAACCAACGGATAAGTTTTTAGCTCGAAGAGCACCTTCTGACAAAGCAAAATCTAAAACTTCCATTATTTCTTTTTTGAAACCAGAAATAACTATAAAATTGTCTGTGTTTTCACTAGCTATCAGAACTTCATTTTGAACATTTAATGTAGAGATTATCTTTATAACATCTACATATGGAAGCCCAATAATAACACCCATATCACATTCGGGTAGTTCTTTTTTTGTATTGATTAAAATATCTTTAATTCCATTTAAAATATGAATACTATCTCTAAAAGTAATAGCACCAGTACAAACCATTGCATTATTTAGTCCTAGACTATACCCAACTATATAGTCAGGTGTTATTTTATTGTCTACTAAAGTTCTAAACATTATAATATCTAGAATTCCAGTCATTAACCAACTTGCAAAGTTACTTTCAATATCTAGGTATCTAGTGTGATTTTCTAAATAGTCATATAAATCCAGTTTCGTTTCATTATAAACTATAGATGCATATTCTGAAAACAAAAATAATTGTTTACTATTTAAGTAATTTAATAATTGAATATCGCATTTACCAACACCTTGAAACATGAAAGCTTTTTTTGACATGTAAACCATAAAAAAACACCTCTTTCCCATCTTCTTTTGATCTTAATATATATTTTTTGTTAGGTTTATTATATCATGTAAAAAATAATAAGTCAATATTTATGAATTTTACTGAAATTGTACAAAAATATACCTGCTCTTGATTGAAAGTCATAATATATGTAAATATAGCAAACTATGAAACGCAAAAAGTTGAGTATATTATATTTTTTGCACAAAATTTAAATAAAGTATGGTTCTTTTAATTGTTTAAAACTGAATAAAACTTTGCTTAAATTTTGTGTAAAATTTATTTGATTTTTTAATAATAAAATTAATTATATTGACATTTTTTTTGTAAGTAAGTATAATTTATTTTGGTGAAAAAATAAATAGATTTTAAGGAGAATATAATGAATCAAATAGAAGTAATAGAAATATCAACACAAAAAAAATTCATGAAAAATAAAGTATATTTATGTGTGAATAATTTTACAAATGAAGCAGTTTTAATTGACCCTTCTTGGGAAATGGATAAAATAGAAAATGCAATAAATGATAGAAAATTAGATTTAAAAGCTATACTCTTAACTCATTCACATTTTGATCATGTAAACCTAGTGGATGATTTTGTTGACAAGTATGATTGTAATGTTTATATTTCTAAAATAGAAAAGGAATTTTATTCTTTTGATTCTAAAAACTTAATAACTTTTTTAGATGGAGAAGAACTAAATATAGGTTCTATAAAAATAAAAACAGTAATTATGCCTGGACATTCAAAAGGGTCAGCATGTTTTATTATAGAAAAAAAATTTTTTTCTGGAGATACTTTATGGATTGAAAAATGTGCTTTACCTTGTGAATTGTATAAAGAAAGCTCGGTTGATTTGTTAAAAAGCATCAGATATATTTTTGACAATGTAAATGATGACTTTTATTTTTATCCTGGACATGCTTTTAGAGAAGCACCAGGTATTTTATTTTCGGAGGTAAAAGAAAAAAATAAATTTACAAATGTAAAATCTATAAATGATTTTGAAAGTATGATTAATTGGTCTTCTTTTTTACAGAAATAAATTTAGATAGGGAGTGAAATTTATTTATACATATATAATGAAAATTTCAAAATCAGAATTAATAGATAAATATAATGATTTGGTGAAAGTTTGCACAGGTTATCAAGATAAAGAAATATTAAAAAAATGTAACTATAAAAACGCAAGAACTCTATGTGGCGAGGCGATTTTAAGATACGGACTCAATAAGTCTCATTTTAATTTAAAAAACGTTAAAGATTTGACGATTAAAAAAAATGAGTTTAATAAACCTTATATAATAGGTGAAGATGTGTTTTTTAATATTAGTCACTCAAAGGATTATATAGTTTGCTCTATTTCAAATGCACATATAGGCGTTGATATGGAATATATTGGGAAAATAAAAGAAAATGCTTTAAACTCTTTTTCAAATGATGAAAAGAGTTTATTATTTGATTATTCTTTTAAAGAAAAAACTGAACTTTTTTATGTATTGTGGACATTAAAAGAGAGTTTTGTAAAAAACTTAGGTTTTGGTTTTACAATGGATATAGATGGTTTTTCTTTAATAGATGTTTTGACTTTTAAAACTAATAAAATAATGTATAAAAACAATATATATTATTTTTATACTGAAAAAATATTTGGTAATTATATTATAAGTATGTGTCAAGATGGAAAAGAAATAAAAAATAAAAATTTCATTTTAAATATAGATGATATTTTAGTTTGAGATTTTAAAACAAAATATTTACATTTTCTAAATCAAACATATAAAATTTTATATAACGTATAAAATATATCATTATTTTAAGTCCAAATCAATATAAAAAAACTAATTCGACAAATTTTATGTCTAAACGGTAAAAAATATACTTTAAATTACAGGGATGAATTTACTATCGGAAGATGTATACGTTTTCTTTTTTATGTATGGTTTTGTGTTTGTTTTCATTTTAAAAGACTTTAAAATATATAAATTTAACATTAGCATATTCGTACAATTCTAAAAGTGGTTGATTATCTTTTTTATAAAAATTGTAGAAAATAATTATTTTCTACAATTTTTGAGTTTCTTAATTGATAAGACTATAAATTTGTGTTATAATTTTGATAAATATATTAAATATTTGTAATGTAAAATTATTATATTGTTAAAATTATATTAAAAAGGAGGTTTTTACGTGAAACGTACGAAAATTAAAAAGACAATAGCAGTTATTACGTCCATTTTCACATTTATGGTTTTTGCTATTGATTCATTCCCTTCACAGTTTTTGAGTAGTAAAGTTAAAGCTGAAGGAGAAAGAATAATAGAAATAAATAGTGAAGAACAAAAAAATTCTTTATTGGCATTAGATGATGAAAAATCTTATCCTTTAGGATTGGCTTCAGCATTTACTTTTTTCTTGCAAAATGATTTAAACATAGATACATGCGATATTGAAGGTCGTATTGCAGTAGGTGGAGGAGCAAATCTTACTGAAAATGCACCTAACTATGATGTGGGGAAAAAAATAATACAACAAAATGCCAATGCAGCACATGTAGTAGTTGGAAGAGGGCCGTTGAAAAACTTTAACACAGGATTTAAAAACTGTGTTATTGGCAGTGGAGTTTTAAACGAAAGTGTTGAAAGTAAGTTTTTTGCAAATGACTCTAAAGTAGTTGTTTATAGAGGAGACATAATCGATTTTGAAGAAGAATTTGTCTTATTAAGAAATAAAACTTTAGAGTATTCAAGAAAAATTTCTACAGGAATAATTGATGAAAATGAATACTATGCATCATGGACTTTTATTGGTGAAAATGAAAAGTTAAATGTTTTTACCTTAAATGAAGAGATGGCAACTAAATTAAAAGGTTATGCAACCAGTAAAGTTAATGTTGAATTTAGATTTGATGTTCCGGAAAATTCGGCTATTATAATAAACATTCCTGGTGAAAATGTTATGATGCCAAAGCCAAACGTTATGTTTAAAGATGCTGAAACTTCAAATTGGTTTCAACTTGGAAATGATAGTAACAGTGAGAGAGATCTAAGGCTTTCAAGTACAATTTTATATAATTTACACGAAGCTACATCTTTCGAGATAACAGGAAGCATAAATGGTAGTATATTGGCACCAAATGCTGATGGTTCTGATGATATAGGAGTTGGACACGTTTCAGGTTCTGTTATTGCGAAATCTTATACAGGAAGTATAGAATTTGGCTATTCGGTTTTTAATCCTGATATTGATGAGGCTAATATTATTAAAGTTATAAAAAAAGGTTCATTAAATAATGAAATTTTAGAAATGGCACATTTAGCTTTATATAGTGAAGATAACAATAATGAAATAGCAAATTGGACAACGACGAAAGAGTATTTTAACTTACCTAGCCTAAGTCCTGGAAATTACTACATAAAAGAATTGAAGGCACCAGATGGGTACTATATTGCTCCTGATTTACATTTTTCTGTTGATTCTCAAGGTAAAATTTCAAGCAATTCTATTTTTGTTGACACTCAAAATAATACTATAGATATTGTTGATAATATAACATCTATTAATATTAGAAAAACAAACTTAGATGGCAGTTTGAATTTAGCAGGAGCTAATTTGCAGATAATTGAGGCTGATGAAAGTGGAAAACCTTCAACTGATAAAACAGGCAAAGAGGTTATTATAGATACAATAGAAACTCAAGATGAAAATACGGTTATTCAAGGTTTAAAAATAGGTACCTATATATTAAGAGAAATAGATGCACCAGCGGGATACTTGCTTACAGAGGATATAGTTTTTAAAATAAATGAAGATGGTACTGTAACTAGTACAGCAAGTTCAGATGGAAGTACTATTATAATGCGAGACGCTCATAATGAAATCTTCATAAGCAAAACAGCAATAAGCGGAAGTGAAGAAATCGCAGGAGCAACGTTACAAGTGATATCTGTTGACACAAATGGAGTGGAAACAATCTATAAAGAAT
>JAEXNS010000123.1 GCA_023439605.1 Bacillota bacterium
GTGCAATACAGGAAAAATAATTTCATTTGACTTATATGAAAACAAGGTAAACATAATAAAAGAATCTGCAAACAAGCTTAAGCTAAAAAATATAGAGGCAGTTTTACAAGATGCTACAAAGCCATATAAAGTAGAGGGACTTGTTGATAAGATTTTATGTGATGTGCCTTGTTCAGGAATAGGTGTAATAAGAAGAAAACCAGAAATAAAATATAAAAATTTTGACGAATATGAAGGATTACCTGAAATACAGTACAGTATTTTAGAAAATGCCGCTAAGTACTTAAAAGTAGGTGGAGAATTAGTATATTCTACTTGTACTTTAAATAAAAATGAAAATGAAAAAGTAATAGATAAATTTTTAAGTAATAATAAAGACTATGAACCAGTAGAATTTCTTGGAGAATTAGGATATCCATTTAATTCATATAAAGTATCGCTATTTCCAGAATATTTTGATAGTGATGGATTTTTTATTTCAAAAATAAGAAGGATTAGGTGATTTTTTGAAGAAAATTGATATTGTATCTTTAAGTTTAGAAGAACTTGAACAAGAAATGTTAAAAATATCAGAAAAGAAATTTAGAGCAAAGCAGATTTATGAATGGTTACATATAAAAAATGCGAGCTCGTTTAATGAAATGACTAATGTTTCCAAGGAATTACGTATAAAACTAGAAGAATTTTTTTGTATAAAGCAACTAATTATCAAAAAAAGACTTGAATCTAGTATAGATAATACAGTAAAATATCTTTATGAGCTTGAGGATGGAAATTTTGTTGAAACAGTTCTTATGAACTATAATCATGGAAATTCCATATGTGTATCAACTCAAGTTGGTTGTAAGATGGGGTGTAAGTTTTGTGCATCTGCAATAGCTGGCTATGTAAGAAATCTAACAGCTTCAGAAATGTTAGCTCAAGTTTATTTTTCGGAAAAGGACAGCGATAAAAAGATTTCTAGAATTGTTTTAATGGGAATTGGTGAACCCCTTGATAATTTTGATAATGTAATCAAATTCATAAATTTAATTACAGATAAAAACGGACATAATTTAAGTCAAAGACATGTTACTTTATCAACGTGTGGATTGATTCCTGAAATTATCGAACTTGCAAATATAGATTTAAATATTACTTTATCAATTTCTTTGCATGCAGCAACAAATAAGCAGAGAAATAGGCTTATGCCAGTAAATACAAAATATGGTCTAGAAGACCTTATGGAGGCATGTAAACTTTATTCTGAAAAAACTAAAAGAAGAATCACTTTTGAGTATGCAGTAATTTCAAAAGTTAATTCTAGTTATGAAGATGCTTTAATGTTATCTAAATTAATAAAAAATATAAATGCACATGTAAATTTAATTGCTGTTAATACAGTTAAAGAGCGAAGTTTTTATGCAACAGAAAAAAGTGTAAAGCAGTTCAAAGAAATGTTAGAAAAATTAGGCGTAAATGCTACATTAAGAAGAAAACTAGGTACCGATATAAATGCGGCATGTGGACAGTTAAGGCGAGAAGAAAATAAAGAAAATATATGATTTGGAGTAGAGGTGAAACTATTGAAGATTGCAAGTATTTCCGATATAGGTTTAGTTAGAGTAGAAAATCAAGATATTGTATTAACTGAGCATATAAACGACAATATTCTTGTGGTATTGTGTGATGGTATGGGTGGCGAACGTTCTGGAATGGATGCAAGTCGCATTACTGCGGAAATTGTATTGAGTAAGTTTATTTTAGGATACAAAGAAATATTTGATTCAAACAATATTAGGAATTTACTTATTTCTTCAGTAAATGCTGCAAATTCTGTAGTATATAAAACTTCTCAAACAAATATCGAAAAAATGGGTATGGGGACCACTTGTGTGGTTGCTTTTGTAACTCAAAATGGTATAGCACATATTATTAATGTTGGCGATAGTCGAGCATATTTGATAAAAGATGGTAAAATGGATCAAATAACTATAGATCATAACGTGGCACAAATGCTCCTTTTGCAAGGCAAAATAAATCAAGAAGAGGCTAAAGTGCATCCACATAGAAATATGTTGATAAAGGCTGTTGGAGTGGAAAAAGAAATAAATCCTGATTATTTTGAAGTTAATATAAACGAAGGCGAAAAAATTCTTATGTGTTCAGATGGTTTATCTGGATATTCTTCAGAAGAAGAAATTATAGGTATTATAAATACCCATACTATAGATGAAACTATAAATAAATTAGTTAATTTAGCAAATGAAAAAGGTGGAAAAGACAATATTACTATTGCTCTTATAGAGTATTAAACCAATTAATATAGGAGAGTGCAAAAATGGATAAAAACATTGGCAAGAAACTAGATGGTAGATATGAAATAACCGAACTCATAGGCGTAGGTGGAATGGCAGATGTATACAAAGCAAATGATATAATCTATGATAAGCAAGTTGCAGTTAAAATTTTAAAGAAGGAATTTTCAGAAAACGAAGAGTTTTTGAGGAGATTTAGAAACGAGTCAAAGGCTATTGCTGTTTTGTCGCATCCAAACATAGTTAAAATTTTAGATGTTGGTTTCACTGATAAAATTCAATTTATAGTTATGGAGTATATAGACGGAATAACTTTAAAAGAGTACATGAATAATGAGGGTAAATTAAGTTGGAAAGATTCTGTACATTTCTTGATCCAAATATTAAGAGCTTTGCAACATGCTCATGATAGAGGAATTGTACATAGAGATATAAAACCTCAAAATATAATGCTTTTTCCAGATGGCACAATAAAAGTCATGGATTTTGGCATTGCAAAGTTTGCACGTGAAGAAGGTATGACAGCTACATCTCAGGCGATAGGTTCTGTTCACTATATAAGTCCAGAACAAGCTAGAGGAGATGTAACAAATGAAAAAAGCGATATATATTCTGTAGGAATACTTTTATATGAAATGCTAACTTCAAAAAAACCTTTTGATACGGATAATCCAGTTTCTGTTGCATTAATGCATATGCAAAATGAAGCTATAAAACCAAGGGATATAAATCCTGATCTACCTGTAGGTTTAGAGGAAATAATTCTACATGCCATGGAAAAAGAGGCTGAAAAGAGATATCATTCAGCGGCTGAAATGATAAAGGATATTGAGCGTTTTAAAGCCAATCCAGACATTATTTTTGGTTACTCCGAAAACGAACCTGTAAATGTTGATTCTAGCAGTAGTACAAGATTTTTTAAACCAGTAATTGAAGATATGCCAATTGCAAAACCTAAAAATCAAAAAACTTCAACAACTGTAAAAAAACCAGTTGTAAGAAAACCAGAATCTGAAGATGATTTTTATGAAACAGATGAAATAGATGTAAAGGATACAGAAGAAGAATATATAATCGAAGAAGAACGTTCTTTGTTTGTTCCTATTTTATCGGGAGTTACTATAATAGTAATTATAGCAGCTGTATTTTTCGTAAGTGGATTAGCAAAAAAATAT
>JAEXNS010000175.1 GCA_023439605.1 Bacillota bacterium
ACATAAAATAAAACACCGTTTTCTGTAAAGTCACCAGATACACCGTTTACCCAAATAACTCTTGATGCATTGTATGCTAAATCAGTAATCAATCCATCCTTTAATCCAACTATCTCCATGCCTTCAGGCAGAGCAAAATCAATTAAAGCAGCAGCAAAACCAGGATTTGCATCTACAGAAACTGGTATAGAAACCACTTGATCTTGGTCAGAATACTCTACGTCAACTGTACCCAAAGAAATCACGAATTCTTCAGATTTTGCTTGTGTAGTAACAACTTCTACTTCTGTAACAACTTCTTCTGCAAATGCCATAGTATTTAGTGACATTGAAAAAACAAAAGCAAGGGATAATAATCCAGTTATAATTTTTCTCATTTTCATAAAATAAAACCTCTCTCATCATTAAATAATACATCAAAAATATAAACTTGATGCTAATAAAATTATAGTCTATATAAATGAAAAAATCAATAAAATGGTTAAAATGTACTTAAAATGACACAATTTTTATTAAAAATATTGAAACTTATACTATTCCATATGCCTTATTTATATCTTGTACAAAAATAACACCATTTCCAGGTTCATCTATTTTATGAACTTTTCTAACCTTATCAACTATTTTATCTGTAATACTTATTTCAGATAAAATCATAACCATTTCTTTTTCTGGCTCTATCGCCATGCTAAAAAGCATACTGGTTTCACTAACTCCTGCACCTCTTGCATTTATAATTGTTCCACCTTTCGCACCTACACTTGTCGCTGTTTCCATAACAGCCTCACCTTCACCTCTGTTAACTATAATAAATATTGAATTATACATAGCTTCATTTTCAACCTCACTTTTATTACTATAATTTTGATTTTGGCAACCCACAAAACATTTTATAGGCATTGTAAATGCTATACCGTGATATGGTTTATGAAATTTATATGTTTTTGTTACTTGTTCAATAGTTTTTTCAATTTTTTCTTTTTGAGAAATAATAAAAATTATTTCTTTTTTTGACTCACATAAATCTAAGAATTCTAAAATACAATTTTTTATTGTACCTCTACCTATTAAAATAGTTCCACCTGAAACACCATTTTTTTTAGCAATTTTAAGCACCTTGCTTCCAGAGCCATAATTAACAATTATGCACATCAATTCATATTTCATGGACAAATCATCATTATACATTTTTCTTTCTCCTCTTCGACTTGATTTTGAACATAATGCCTAAAATTTGCAACGTGATAATTGGAATTAAGGCCACCATAGCAATCATACCAAAACCATCTATCAGAAAATTTGAACTTTCAAAAGAATTTGCAATACCTTGAGTAAATGCAAGTATAAAAGTAGCTGTCATAGGCCCAGTAGCTACACCGCCGGCATCAAATGCAATGCCTACAAATATTTTGGGTGAAAAAAAAGTTAACAAAATAGCTATAAAATACCCTGGAAATAGATAATGCCACAACTGAATTTCAGGAGTTAATATTCTAATTGCAGACAAAAGAACAGCAACGCCAACGCCTATTGCCAAAGGAAATAAAACAAGTTTTCTTTTTATGTAACCACTAGTAACCTCCTCTATTTGAGAAGTTAAAACATAAACAGCTGGTTCTGCCATTATAGTTACAAATCCAAAAGTAAACGCTACTATAAATGTAAATAATTTATTTTCCATTAAAGCAAGAGTATTTCCCACTTGCGATGCAACTTCCATAAATCCACTATTAATTCCAATAAAGAATAAAGTTATCCCTAAAAAAGAATATACAAAACCATTTAACATTTTTCTAAAAGATTTTTTTTTCAAATTAAAAGACTTCTTTTGAAGTAATAAAAAAATAACTAAAAGTGGTAACAACGAAAAAACAGCATCCTTAGCATTTGCCAATATCAAACTCCATAAGCTAGGCTCTACTAAAGCCACAACACTTTCAGTTTGTCTCAAATTCGCCTCTTTTGAAAATATATTTAGCAACATAACTGCTATAATTGCACCAGTTGAAGCAATTGCAATTAATCCAAAACTATCTTTTTCAGAGGACTTACTGTCTTTTTTCAATGCAGATATTCCAGTTTCAAGTGAAAGTATAAACGGAACTGCTAAAATTCCAGTGGTAGCACCAGAAGAGTCAAATGAAATCGCTAAAAATTCAGATGAAGTAAATAATGATAATATAAAAATAATTGCATATAAAACAATAAGAATTATATACAACGGTAAATTATAGAATATTCTCAAAAAACCAATTACAAGCATTATTGCCAAACCAACAGAGACTGTAACTAAAATTAAAATCGAAGCTATATTTCCATTTGTTACACTATCCACTTGATTTGCTATAACCATTAGACCAGGCTCAGCAATAGAAATAAAAAATCCAAGTATAAGTCCTGCAATTATAACAACTGAAATTTTATTACTTTTTGCAATTGAATTCCCAGTATGATGGCCTAATGGCGTAATTCCCAAATCTATACCTATCAAGAACAAGGTAAGCCCCAAAATAATAAGTATGGAACTTAAAACAAAGTCAAAAAGTAAATCTTGACTTAGCTTAACTAGAGTAAAATTTAATATAATTACAACAATAAAAATAGGCAAAACTGAAATCACATTAGTTTTTAATTTTTCATAAATCAAACTCAATACGTCATCCTCCTTAAAGTTTAATAATAAATATTTAAAAATATAATCTATACTATTTAAGTATAACATATATAATAAATAAATGCAAATCAAATATATTTTAACATTTTTAGGATTTAAGAATTATTAACTTAAAGTTGCAATTAAGTCGCATTTATAACGCAAGGATATATTCAACGAAGGTCCAGGGCGACTGGAAAGCCCAGTCAACTCCACAGAGTCGAAACTCTACAACTTTACCTTTAAAAGCCAAATACCAAAAACTCAAATCATTTTTTCGTTACTAATTGAATTTAAAATTGCGTATATTATAATCACCGCAAGTACACAAGCACCACAATAAACAAAAGCCATTATATCAGTAAACATATACAAAGACTCAAGTAAGCTAAATAATGCTAATCCACCATAAACAATGGTAACTAGTTTATATTCTTTTTTCTTATCAATATTTTCTCTTTCCTCTTTTGAAGCCCACAAATAAGTATTTGAAAATATAGGCCCTTTATTTCTTGCTGTAAATGATACATAAATAGATAATATAATAAAAACAACTGCAAAGATAACACCCATAACAATTCTTATTGGTTCCATATTCTCCACTCCTTTTTATATTTATACCAACATTTTAACATTTTAATTTGTCCATTGTCAATATATATTACAAAAAGTTTTCCAAATATTTAAAAAGCACATTGTCAATTATAACAATATGCTTTTTTATAAATTTTATTTATAAAATTAAATTGAAACTATATCTATTACTTTAATAGTATTTGATTTTTTATAGAAATAAAATCTTTTAAATTAATTTCTCCATCATCAAGTGCATCCATATTTAGCTTGCTTTGTGATGAGAATTCTTTTGTTTCAATAAAAAACTTCTTAAATGCTATTAAATCCATAACGTTCGTCTTTTTATCATCATTTGCATCACCATTTATTATATTAACTCTACTAAAAATCATGTCATATATTTGAGAATCTAAAACTTTTTGAGTTTCTAATGTATCCATATAAAACTTTTCATCCTGTCTTGAATACATTGCATATGCAACAAAATGTATTAATTGACTATCTGACAAAAAGTCTAACTTCAAAGAATTACTTGCCATATAAAGATTAAGAAAAAATCCTATTTCAGGATCGCCACCCAAATTTAAAGTTGAGTTTAAAATCTTATTATCAATGCTACGTATTTTTTTTAAATCATCACTTTCCCCATAATTCAACAATCTTTTACCCTTAAGTAGTAATGCCACGTCAGAAACTGCTTGATATGATGACTCTATAAGAAAATCTGTACTTCCTACTTTCTTTTCTTCTGATGATGCAATCATTGGGTTAACACCACAGCTAAGAATAACCCCTGCAACTAAAACACTTAAAATCTTTTTTAAAACCATTTCTAACTCCTTTTACAAATTTTATTATTTTTATTTTATAGTTATGTATCATACCATATTTATTTATTTTAGTCAATATTTTTTTTGAAATAATTTAAAGGTTTATTTAAATATCGAAAAATTGCAGATTTCAAAAATATGCCTATACTAATTTAAAAATCATTTTTTATGAAAATCTAAAGTACACTTTAGATTTTCATAAATTATATGCAATTGTCAAAGTATAATTATTATAAAAATTAAAAATAGTGTAAATACACAAAGTTATGTATTTACACTATTTTTAATTTCCGTCCCCATGTCACCCCGAAGGTGCAGGGCGACCGGAAATCCCTGCTCACCTCCGCAGAGGTGATAGCTTTTGGTTTAAAATAAACCGTCCCCTATCGGGGATTATAAATAAATAATAAAAAGAGAAACCGTGCTTATAAGCTTAGTACCTTGCATTAGTTTTCGTCCCCTGACGGGGATAATAAATAAATAATGTATAATTCGGTAAACTATGATTCGATTAGAGTTATAGTTTTTTCGTCCCCTGACGGGGATCATAAATAATTAACCATACGGACACCGATGATGATGGTTTATTTTAGAATATAAATTTCCCGTCCTTTTTCAAGGTTAATAAATAAATACTAACACATTTTCTGTTTTTAGTCAATATATTTTTATGTCATTAAATCTATTTTTCTCCATCTATATTACTTACAAACAATTTACTTTTTCATAGCTATATTATGTACTATCTTTCCGTCCCCATGTCACCCCGAAGGTGCAGGGCGACCGGAAAGCCCGCTCACCTCCGCAGAGGTGATAGCTTTTAGTTTAAAATAAACCGTCCCCTATCGGGGATCATAAATAAATAATTTGACAATGCTATTTTAATTGGCAAAAATGAGTACGCCGTGTTTTCGTCCCCTATCGGGGATCATAAATAAATAATAAACGCTGAATGTTACGCTTATATATATACCACAGCAGTTTTCGTCCCCTATCGGGGATCATAAATAAATAATTATCATACCAAATAATTATGATTGGAAATAATATAAATCAAGTTTTCGTCCCCTATCGGGGATCATAAATAAATAACCAAAGTAAAAACACTTTCAGAACCCCTCAATACAGTTTTCGTCCCCTATCGGGGATCATAAATAAATAAATAAAAATATGGGGTTCGCAGCAGAAAAAGTAATTTTTGGTTTTCGTCCCCTATCGGGGATCATAAATAAATAATTTTAGTAGAGAATACACCAGATAATTTTGTGGAAATAAAAGTTTTCGTCCCCTATCGGGGATCATAAATAAATAATGAAGTGGAACAAAATAACTATGGTTTCCTTTCAGAATGTGTTTTCGTCCCCTATCGGGGATCATAAATAAATAATCTTTCCTCGAGGAACAAAAAAGAGTTGAAGAGTTTAGTTTTCGTCCCCTATCGGGGATCATAAATAAATAATATATTCAAGAAGAATATGAAAAGCTCACTCAAGATAGAGTTTTCGTCCCCTATCGGGGATCATAAATAAATAATTAGAAAATATAAAAAATCCAGTAGATGGATAAAAATTCAAGTTTTCGTCCCCTATCGGGGATCATAAATAAATAATTATTATGAAAAAATACAAAACAACATTTAAACAAATTAAGTTTTCGTCCCCTATCGGGGATCATAAATAAATAATAAATCTACAACTTGAAATTGAATTTCAAACTTATGATAGTTTTCGTCCCCTATCGGGGATCATAAATAAATAATATAGATTTAACTATCACATTAGTATGCAAAAATTGGGTTTTCGTCCCCTATCGGGGATCATAAATAAATAATAATGGCAGTAAAAAGAAACCAAAAGGGTGGCATGACTGCGTTTTCGTCCCCTATCGGGGATCATAAATAAATAATTGATTGTACAGATGCTACTTTAGAATTCTTAACATTTGGTTTTCGTCCCCTATCGGGGATCATAAATAAATAATTTTTTTTTGCTAGAAAACGTTGTATCAAAAACATCAGACAAGTTTTCGTCCCCTATCGGGGATCATAAATAAATAATAGCATGAATGCAATAGATGATAATATTAAGTCATATATTGAGTTTTCGTCCCCTATCGGGGATCATAAATAAATAATCTTCTACCTGTTAAGTTCCCATTAATTCTTGTGGATAACTCGAGTTTTCGTCCCCTATCGGGGATCATAAATAAATAATTTTTAAGACAGTTTATGCAAAAAGTAGATAAGAAAAAAGTTTTCGTCCCCTATCGGGGATCATAAATAAATAATTTTTAACTTTTTTGATTATTATTTATTTAATATATCGTTTTCGTCCCCTATCGGGGATCATAAATAAATAATTTAGACGACTTAGGCACAGAGAGACACACAGAAACAGCGTTTTCGTCCCCTATCGGGGATCATAAATAAATAATCCTATTCTGTTTTAACCCTTGACTTTTTAACTAAAGTGTTTTCGTCCCCTATCGGGGATCATAAATAAATAATAGCACCCTTTGCAAACAACGTATTTACTATAGCTAAAATAGAGGTTTGCGGCTGAAAAACTTTTTTCGTCTTTTTCATAAATAAAAAACTAAAAAATCACCCTCTATCAACATAACTACGCCATCGGCTGAAAACGATAAATAATATACAAATCACTTTCAATCAATGAATTAATTTTAACACATAAAAAAGATAATTAATAGCATATTTAATGAATTTTTTATAAACTTTCTGTTAACAAACATTAAATATGCTAATAATTCTTACTATTCATCCATTAAAGATAGAGATTACTTTTTTTGCAGAGTTTTGACTCTGCGGAGTCAACCGAGGCTTTTAGATCGCCCTGGACCTTCGGTAAAACATCCACCTTACATATATAGCTAAATAGCAACAAATAATATTACTATTCATCGATTATAGATAGAGATTACTTTTTTGCAGAGTTTCGACTCTGCGGAGTCGACCGGGCTTTCCGGTCGCCCTGGACCTTCGGTAAAACATTCGCCTTACGTTACTATTCGTCCATTAAGGTAGAGCTTACTTTTTTGCAGACTTTCGACTCTGCGGAGTCAACCGAGACTTTTAGAACGCCTTGGACCTTCGGTAAAATGTCTCTAACCTATACATATAGCTGAATAGTAATATTATTTTAACAGCTTTATTATATAATCATTCATTTTATCATATGAATTCCATATTTTTTTATCCATATTATGATTGCATATCATAAATAAATCTTCTAGTTTTTTCAATATTTCCATAGAGCTATATTTTGCTTTTGCTTGTATCCACTCCTCTGTAACTGATACTATTTCATGTGCAGCAAGATTTCGTACTTTTGTTTCTACTTCCCTTAACTCTTTCACAAATTCTACCTCTTGTGCATTTTTTGAAATACAAGTTATTATCGCTGTCATATGATACGAACTCACAGGTCTGGCTTGCAAGTTAGAATTTAGTAATGTGTTTAAACAATTATAAATGTCTTGATTATTTTCAATTTTTTTAATGTCTAAAATATACACACCTTTTTCATCTTTTGTACAAAACAAGTTCAAACCTATACCATATTTATTTAAAACCAATTCCATCATATCCGCTATTACAGGAGTTATTGCCCTAAGAAAATCACCATACTCCTGTTTTTTTAGTTTTATTTTCAATATAAGTATATACTCAAAAATGCTTTTTTTAAGCTTTTCATTTACTTCATAAAAGTTGAAGTTTATATTTTTCATATAATTATTTACCGCTATAAAATCAAGCTGTAGTCTAGCATTTGCAGCATACAATAAATTTAATACGTTTTTATTAACATGATTTTTTATTGTTTTTGTTATTTCTATAGCGGAAACATAATTATAGTTTTCTATGTTTTTTATAATCTGTTGTTTTTTAAACTCTGACATTATTTTTTTTGCATCTGATTTTTTAGTTCTATCCTCAAACTCTTCAGGAACATTGTCCTTATTAAATTCCCAGTTAAGTTCATATTCATAGTTTTTCTTGTTTTCATGATTATGATTTAAACTTCTAGCCGGTGTAGATACCTGTATAGGTACTATGTTTTCTTCTGACAGTATGGATATAATTTGCAAAGAACTTTTCATAGCAGGTGTTCCTGAAGAAACATTAAGAAGTATTTCACAGTCTTTATAAGTAAATGCTATGCTTTTCAAAATTTCTTGAAAGTCCAATATAAACTCATCAAAAAGCTGTACTTCCACAAGATGTGGTCTTTCAATCACCTTTACATCAAATTTATGCCCTATATGTTCACCTAATTTTTCTATGCAAAATAAATATCTATTGTCATTTTTATGAAAATCCAGCATTTCCTTAGACATATACAAGTAAACTATATCCGGCTTATAAATTCTACATATGTGTAATAAAGCTCCATCCCTTTCGTTTGAAATAGGATCTGTTCCTCCTACAGGCGAAAACAAAACAGTCATCAATTCACCTCTTTTATACTCATTTTACACAATCCCATTTCATATAAAGCTCCGTTATAACGAGTGCACTTAAGCATATGAGGAGAAACGCCTAGCTGTTCATCAAGATTATGCTTGTGTTGTTTTTTCCCATCTGGCGATAATGTACTGTCAATAATTTTACTTACCATTTTTACGTTTTCTTTTTTTGGTAATATTTTTTTAACGGTTTTATTTTCACCATTTACAACTTTTGTTTCCTGCACCACATCTGTAAGTATTGGATAAGTTATAGTTTTACTTACATATCCTACACCACCACCAAAATAAAATGAATTTGCCACATAATTTTTATTGGATTTATTAAATTTAGATGAAAACAATCC
>JAEXNS010000167.1 GCA_023439605.1 Bacillota bacterium
CTCTTAGATCACTTCTTGTAAAGTCACAGATATCATGTCCATCAATTTTAATTTTACCAGATTGGAGATCATAAAAGCGCATTAGTAACTTAACAACTGTTGTTTTTCCTGCTCCTGTAGGTCCTACTATCGCTACTTTTTGACCTGCTTTAATTTCAGCGGAGAAGTCTTTTATGACTATTTTGTTTGTATTTTCATATCCAAATCTAACATTTTCAAATTTTATATCCCCTTTTATGTTTAGGTTTGACATTTTATGCTTAACTAGTTTTTCAACTTCTTCTTCCTCTTCTAAAAATTCAAAAACTCTTTCTGAAGCTGCTAGTGTTTGTTGAAACATATTTGATATATTTGCTAACTGCATAATAGGTTGCGTAAACTGTCTGGTATATTGAATAAATGCCTGTATTCCACCTAAAGTAATAGATCCAGAGCTTGTCAATGAAGCTCCTACTATACATATGAAAACATATGCAAGATTACTGACAAAATTCATAATTGGATGAATAAGTCCAGATAAAAATTGTGCTTTCCATGCAACATTATAAAGATTTTCATTATCCACATCAAAGTTTTGTATAGCTTTATTTTCTCCATTAAAAGCCTTTACAACCTGATGTCCTCCGTACATTTCTTCTATTTGTCCATTTACTGAACCCAAAAATCTTTGTTGTCCTTGGAAAAATTTTTGAGAATTTTTCATTACAAATACCATAAGTATCATTGTAAGTGGAAGCATTAAAATTGCTATTAACGTTAACTTTACACTTATGGTAAGCATCATAACTATTGCACCTACAAGTGAAGTTGATGATGTTATAAACTGCGTTACTGTTTGATTTAGATTTTGATTTAAAGTGTCTACATCATTTGTTATTCTTGATAATACTTCACCTTGAGAAACACGATGAAAATATGAAAGTGGCATTTTATTTATTTTTTTAATTATTGAATTTCTTAAGTTATATGATACTTTTGTTGAAATTTCAGACATTAAAAACCCTTGAATATATGCAAATCCAGCACTCAATATATATAATAGTATAAGCAAAAACATTATTTTTGCAATAAATGAAAAATCCACTCCATCCCCACTAAGCGTAAATTTTTCCATAATACCATTAAATAATTCATCTGTAGCCTTAGCAAGTATTTTGGGTCCTACTATATTAAATATTGAAGATAAAGCCGCAAATAAAAATATTATTAACAATTTTAGTTTAAAAGGTTTAAGGTAGTTCGTAAGTTTTTTCATTGTGCCTTTTATATTTTTAGGCTTTTCCATTGACATTCCGCCCATTGGACCTCCACCAAATCCTCTTGGTCCACGCATTCCTCCTTGAGGGCCAACCATTCCTTTTGGCGGACCTCCCATTGTTCCTGGAGGATGACCACCCATAGAAGAACCGTTACCATAACCTGTAGGGCCTTTTTGCATATTACTCATGCTAATTCCTCCTTAGACAACTGACTTTCAGCTATTTCACGATAAACACTACAGTTTTCCAACAATTCTCTATGCGTTCCTTTTCCAACTATTCGACCTTCATCTAAAACTATTATTTGTTCAGCATTTACTATAGTATTTACTCTTTGTGCAACAATAAGTACCGCTGACTCACCTGTAAACGCCTTTAAATCTTGACGTAATTGTCTATCTGTTTTAAAATCCAATGCTGAAAAACTATCATCAAATATGTATATAGGTGGTTTTTTTACTAAAGCTCTAGCTATTGCCAATCTTTGCTTTTGTCCTCCACTAACATTTGAACCACCTTGGGATATAAATGTATTCAATCCAGAAGGCATTGACTTGACAAAGTCACTGGCTTGAGCTACTTTTATAGCTGTATTTATTTCTTCAAGATTTGCATCTTCTTTTCCATAGCTTACATTTGAGTTTATTGTACCTGTAAACAAAACTCCTTTTTGAGGTATATAACCAATATTATCTCTTAAGGATTTTTGGTCTATATCCCTTATATCCATTCCATCTATAGTAATAGATCCTCTAGTCACATCATAAAATCTAGGAATAAGATTTACTAATGTGGTTTTTCCTGAACCAGTTGAGCCAATAAATGCAGTAGTTTGACCCGGTTTAGCAGTAAAATTCAATTCTAAAACTGCATCTTCTTGTGCATTTTCGTATCTAAAATGAACATTTTTAAATTCAATTTCACCTTTTAATCTTTTAACTTTTTTAGCTGAAATTGAATCTTTTATTGAAAAATTCATATCTAAAACTTCTTTTATTCTAACCGCAGAAACTGAAGCTCTTGGAATCATTATAAACATCATTGCTATCATTAAAAATGACATTATTATTTGCATGATATATTGAATAAATGCCATCATGTCACCTATTTGCAAATTTGATTTTTCTATTTGATGTGCACCCACCCATATTACTAGAACAGAAACTGCATTCATTATAAATATCATCAATGGCATTAAAAAGGCCATTATTCTCTGAACAAATCTTTCTGTACTTCTAAGATTTAATGCCGCCTCTTCAAAACGTTCTTCTTCATATTTTTCATTTCCAAACGCTCTTATTACCATCATACCTGAAAGATTTTCTCGACTTACCAAGTTCAATTTATCAATTAACTTTTGAAGTATCTTAAACTTTGGTAGTGAAACAGAAAAAACAACCATAGAAATCCCCAGTAAAACCGCAACTGCAAGAACTATGATCCAACTCATTGAAGGACTTTTCCCAACTGCCATTATTACCCCGCCTATACCCATTATAGGTGCGAAACACATCATTCTTATGCCCATCATTACTAACATTTGAACTTGTTGAATATCGTTAGTAGTTCTTGTAATAAGTGATGCTGTTGAAAATTTATCAAATTCAGCATTTGCAAAATATTGAACTTTAGAAAAAATATCAAAACGCAATCTCTTAGCTGTGTTTGCAGATAATCTTGCAGCAACAAAACCAACTAAAACAGCGGCAAGAGTTCCTAATAATGTAATGCCTAACATTTTCATGCCTGTAGATTTTATATAGTCTTTTTGCAAATTATCTAAGTCCGCATTTAACTCACCATAAAAAGCTTTTATAAAAACAACACCTACTTGAGTTTTCATCATTTTATCACTAGATTCTGCTTGTTCAATATATGTATATATTTTTTCCTTAGGTATTTTTTCAATCATAGGAATTATAGAATAT
>JAEXNS010000189.1 GCA_023439605.1 Bacillota bacterium
TAGTATTTTTCACCAATATAAGCCGCTGATTCAGGCATTATATAAATATGTAATCCTTCGCCAGAACCCTGTGAAAAAATACTTTTTGTACTGAAAGTAGCGGTTATAGCTTTTTCAAATGGCATTAATAAGCCATTAAATGTAGCTGACAACTCAAACTCACCGTCTTCATCTGCACAAACTACCCATGAAGCACTACTGCTTGTCTGTCCATAAATAACTCCATTATCTCCAAGTGATTTTGTATACACGTTATCTCTAGCATCTGCCAAACGTAACTGTGGTGGTAAGTTAATAGTTCCTTTTGAATTTTTAACATAAAACTTTGAATCAGCAGCATTAAATACACCAAGTTCTACTGAATACATATCCTTTAGCCAAGATATTGTATCTGTTTTAGATAGGTAAACTAATATTGGTTCTTCTTCTTGATTATCTATAATTTGAATTTGTATATCTTGTGGTTTGGATTTTCCACCTTTTCCAGCTACATTGCTATCCCAAACAAAACCAGAAATAAATGCTCCATTTCCGTCACCACCACTACCTTGAGTAACAATCTCTACAGGCAAAGGGAATTGCTGGAACGTTAATTGAATAGTATATGTAAATGAATTCATATTGGATGCACTTGAAAAATCTACTCCAGCGGCCACCATTTCCTGATAATTCATTTTATGAACACTTAAATTACCTTGAATAACCTCACCTTTTTGAAGATTAATATCCACGTAACCTGTTTCATAAGGTTTGATTGAAAATTTCAACTCTTGAGGTAGATAATTATTTGCATAAACCGCTATAATATATTCACCTTTTTTGGCTGCAACATTTACTCTACCATTACTATCTGTTTTTAAATTAAGTACATTTTGATAACCAAGTTTTACATATACAGAGGCATTTGCAATAGGAATTCCTGATTCACCTTTTACATAAAAAGTAGTCATTCCTGTTTCATCTGCATCATTTACAATTACAGAAGTTGTTGTTGAATTTTTATTACCACCTTCATCATAAACGGTTAATGTAACTGTATAATCCCCTTCTTTTTCATATGTATGAATAGGTTGCATACCATACTTTAATCCTGTTTGATCACCCATATCCCATTCATATTTTACTATTCCTATGTTATCATATGATTCATTTGCATCAAATTTTATTTCATAACCTTTTATTGCAGTTATTTTTTCAGGTAAAATAGCTACAGGTTCTATTTTATCGATAGAATTCGCATAATTAGTAACTATATCAGAAGTTGTGTAGTTTCCATGTATATCATAAACTTCTACATAATAGTCATATAAAACATCTGTTTCCAAATCACTATCAATATACTTCGTATCTTTAAAGTTTGTAATGAAATTAAATTCCTTTTCACCTAAAATCCTTCTATATAGTCTATATCCTGCAAAATCCTGATATGAAGCATCCTCCATATTTGTTTGGCTTAAATCCAGGATAATTCTATAACTATCAGATAAAGCATTTATATATGGCTTTTTAGGTGCTGTCAAGTCTAAATTAACAGTAACTATTTTTGGCTCACTAATATTATCAAATATGTCTGTTGCTATAGCTCTTATTTCATATGTACCTTCTTTTAACCCACTTGTATTAAATATTGCTTCATAATAAAAAGTTTGTTCTGAAGCTATATTTTTCGTCGATATAGGTGTCCAGAATTGATCGCTTGAATTTACAGATTTATATTCTAAAGTTATTTTCGATAATGCTACATTGTCAAATGCAGATACAGGTACTTTAACCTTCTCTGAACCAACTGTGCCTCCATCTTTTAAATCAATAGCCATTATTTTTGGTGCTGTATTATCTAGTTGAGATGTTGCTGTTGATTCTTCAGATATTTCGCTTTCATTTCCTGCGATATCTACTGCTACTATTAAATATGTATATGCTTCTCCAGTTAATACTTTTGTATCATAATAATTTAAAGTAGTACAATTATCATTTAATAATTCACGAATTCCTTCTTCTGTTTTTTCTCTGATTATTTTATAATATTTTATTTCACTTCCTGCTATACTGTCCCATGTTAATGATATAAAACCATTTTCTCCTGTTGCTTTTAAATTTGTTACTTTTTCAGGTGCAGTTCTATCTACAGTATATTCTGCAATTACCTCTTCACCATTTTCAAGCAATAGATTTTTATTTCCTAAAGTATCATAAACGTTAAATTTTACATATACTTTTCCTTCCGGCAATTGAGATATATCCCATTTATATGATATCACTTCATTACCTGATTTATTAATGGACTCTACTGTTGATATTTCTTCAAAATTGACTTTATCTAATGAATAACTAAATACTGCTTTATCAATCGAATAATTATCAGTTACATTAACTTTTAAATTTATAATATCTCTATATGCAGAACTTATCGGTTCTACAGTTTTTATTTTTGGACCTTCTGAATCTGAATTTGTTTTTAATGTTATGTCATCTGAAGGAATACCTCTATTACCTAGAGTATCATATCCAACAACTCTAAAAGTATATTCCTTATCCGGCACCAAATTTTGTATTGCATAACCCAATACATTTTTAACTGTTGCAATTTCCTGGTACTTAACTTCTGTATTTACGTCTGTGTTTTCTTCTTTTTGCTCTATTGCAAAATAACCAAAATCACTAGCTTTAACATCATTCCACATTAACTCAATAATTGTACTGCTAACTTTACTTGTATCTGATAATGTTATTTTTTCAATTCCTGCATTATCAACTTCATATCTTCTTGTAAATAATTCCTCGCTTTTATTCCCAGCGAAATCTACTGCAGTTACTTTTAATGTGTAAATACCATTTGTTAACTTAGTAGTATCCCATTTGTAATCAGCAATATTTTCACTCGCAATTACTTCTTCCAAGTCAATCCACTTTAAAGTATCATCTGATTTGTACTCACCATTTATATACTGTAAAATAACTGATTTAACTTTTACATTATCCGTAGTTTCAACTTTTATATTTAATGTTTTATTAACTCTTCCTGCATTTGGAAGTGCATTAACTACTTCTGGTGACATTTTATCTTCATCAATCAATACTGTTATCTCTTCTGATTTTTCACTTTCAAAACCAAAATTATCCACTGATGTTATTTGATAATTATATTTTTTACCTGAATCCACTTTATTGTCTATGTAAGAACTACTGTTTTTACCCATTATAGTTATCAGTTTTGTATATTCAGCTTCATCTTCTGATTTTCTATAAAGATTGTAACTATTACAATCTACACTTGTTGAAGATTCCCATGATAACCTTACTGTTTGATTATCCAAAACATACTTAAACAAACCTGGTAACTTAGGTGCATCTCTGTCTATAGTATATGATACTACCTTAATATCACTATTTCCATCATTATCTGTTAAGGTAAATCTAACATTATAGTCTCCACTCTCTGTTATACTTACAATATTCCACTGATAATCAACATATAATTCTGACGAACTATACTGTCTTTGTGATAATCCAGTTGCTACTTCAGTCCAGTCCTCATTATCTGTAGAATATTCTATTTTTACCTTGTTGCCAAAACTATTTCCTATGTTTTTAAATTTAACATTAAGATTAATATATTTTTCACCAATTAATGTACTACTTACGGGATATACCGAGTTTATTTTAGGCATTTCTGGTGAAGCTTTTATTTCACCACTTTTCTCAGATTTATTCCCTGATTTATCCACCGACACTATTTTGTATGTATAAATTTCTGTAGCTTTTAGATTTATATCCTTGTATTCTAGTTCTTTTATATTTTCAGATACTAATTCATCATTTCTATATAGTTCATAACTTATAACGCCTACGTTGTCAAAAGGTTTGTTCCATTTTAAAGTAACTGAAGACCCTGTTTTAGTATATAACTCAAACAAAGTTACTTTTTCAGGCTTTTCAGTATCTTTTAATGTCTTGAATAAATATTCTTTTGATGAAGCCGATATATTTCTATACTTATCATAAGCAAAAACTGTATAAGTATATTCTGTATCCGGTTCAAGATTTGAATCTTTAAAAGTTTTGTTGCTAGTTATTCCAGCTCTTATGCCATTTCTATAAATTTCATATCCTGCCACTTCCTCATTATCTATTGCACCATCATAGTTTATTGACAATGATGTTACTTCTGACTTTTCTAATACTACTGAAGTTACTTGAGTTGGTGGTTCATTATCTTCAATTTGTTCTATTATTTTTACACTTACATTTTCAACTGGTGTTTTGAACTGATAATTTAAAATATTTAAAGGCTTAGTTAAAATAAGTGTATTGAACTTACATTCATTAGGATTATTAAAATTAATCATTTGAATAAATGTATGTCCTGCAGTTGTATTCTTTCTGCTTAAAATAGTAATATGTTCATCTGATGCTTTAAAATTAGCGTAAGTCAACTGTTCAAAATTGCCTTTTACTTCTAGCGTACCCGCTGTAAACTTATTATATGTATTATAGGAGGATATTTGAAAATTTCCCGTTACTAAAATATAATCCTCTTTATTTTCCATAATACAATATCCGCTATTGTTTATTGTAAAATTGTTTGAAGCTATAACTTTACCTTTATTAAGTATTAATTTTGCATTTATTATTACATTGCCTGCATTTAGAGAGTATCCTGCAATATCGACATCTCCATTAAATAAAATACTTTTACCTATTTTTAAATCGCTTTTTAATATTGTGTTGGCTTCTATTACTAAATTTCCACCCCAAATCTGTTTTTCAAGATTTTCAATGTTTGATATATACAAATATCCATTTCCAGATGCTTTACTGTTTATATCAGAAACTTTTCCATTAATATATGTGTTTGAATTTAAAAATACTCCTTCTATACTTGTATTTTCTATTATCAAATTCCCAAATTCATTATTATATTGATTGATTGAAATTATATTTTGTTTTTTATTACCACTAAATTTGATTGTATTTTCTTTTGAACCCTTATAAATATTTGAGTTTAATTGTTTGAAATCCCCTTTTAAATCCAAGATTCCTTCTGTTAATTTTCCGTTATGATCAACTATAGACTGAAACTCAAAATTTCCAGAAATCTCTATTTTATCATTTTCATTTGTCATTGATAATATACCCAAACTGTCTGCATAAGTATAGTTATCCTGTTCCCCTGTTCTTCTCTGTATTCTATAGTCACCTTCTACAATCAGCGTTCCTCCGTTTATCTTTACTTCTCCGCCTTCTTGTATTAAGTCACCCTTTATGGTTAACTTATGTCCATTTAAGTCTAG
>JAEXNS010000246.1 GCA_023439605.1 Bacillota bacterium
CTCTTACACTTATATTACCTGTAGGATACGATTTAATTATACTATATATGAGTTTGTCTTTGAAATCGTCATTCCAAACATATCCACGTTGATATGAAGGTTGAAGGTCAAGGCCTCCAAAGTTTACAGTGTTTATCTGGTTTAATACAGATGTAATAGGAATAGATGCGTTTGAAAAATGCATTTGTTCTAACATATAAAAACTCCTTTCAAAGTATATTAGGATTATAGCATATTTTTTTTTACTTGTCAATTAGATTCTAATAGAATCTAATATAAAAATTGAAAATAATTCGATAAAACAATAGAATAACAGGCTAAGAAGTTTGATAAATAAAAAAATTCATCAGCTATTTTATAGCATAAATCATTTTTTATATAACGATTTATGCTTTGTGCCATTATATTTTTATTTTCAGTTTTATTTATATTTTAATTATACATACTTATGTAATAAAAAAACCAAATAGCCATATCAAAATATTACTTTTGATATGGCTATTTTTTTATTTATTTTCTATCAATTATGCTACAACTTCAAATGAAATGTTTTTTTGAACTAAAGACTTTTCAATTAGCTCTGCATCTTTTGGGTCGTTAATAGTAACTACTACTGGTTGGTTTAAGTTTAATGAGAAAAATCCCAATATACTTTTTGCATCAACAGTATGTTGACCATTTGAACTTTCCATTATAACGTTATTGTCACATTTTGATGCAATTTCATTAAAAGTTTTTTGAACTACAAGATTGTTCAATAGTAAATTGTATTTTTTTGTGAATGTCATAAAATCTCCTCCTTAAGCATTAAAATATATGTGAAATAGGAATTTTTTTATATTTATTTTTCCTATAACTATACTATACATTAAATTTCAAAATAAAACAAGATAAATTTAACATGAAAATTTATAACAAAAACGATTTTATTTTGTGAATGATTAATATAACACAAAATACTTTTATGTGCAAGTTGTATATATCGGTTATGTTGCACAAATATAATTGTAAATTATGGATTTTGAAGGTAATTTTAAATCCCTAATAATGTATATTGTATTTTTTACATTTGCTTTACAAAAATTTATCTAAATATACGTCAAGATTATATACTAAAATGATATGATAATATATAAATTAAAATAACATTTGAAAAGGTGGGATGATTATGTTTGAATTAATGTTTTTTTTACTTTGCCTATTATTTATAGGATACGCAAATTATATAAATACATTTAAAAAAGGTATGAAGTTAATGGTTAAAGTGAGTAAAAATCAAAACAAAATACAGTAAGATAATAAAAATGATGTAAATTCTATTTTAGAGTTTACATCATTTTTATATAGTGATTTAGTTTAAATATTTTAAAGTGATTTCTAAACTATTTCAGATGCTTTTTATGTTACTATTCAGCCAATGTGTAGGGGAGAGATATTTTACCGAAGGTCCAGGGCGACCGGAAAGCCCTGTCAACTCCCCAAAGTTAAAACCCTTGCAAAACCGTAAACATTACATTTAGAGGCTTAATAGTAATGATTTTACATGATTCTTTGTTTTCAATCGTGGAAAATATTTACTTATATAGTGTAAGAAAATTGTAATTGACTATTGATATTATTATAGAATTAAAGTATAATAAATGTAGAATAATACTAGGAGGGATTTTAATGATTATAAAATCTTCAACAACTTTGCGAAACGAATACGGAAAAATTTCAAATCTGGCACATGAAAAAAATGAGCCAATATATATTACAAAAAACGGTGAAGGTGATCTTGTTGTAATGAGTATTGAAGCATTTGAAAAAAGAGAGGAAGTTATACGTTTAAAGGCAAAGCTTGATATGGCAGAACAAAGTCGACTTCTCGGTGAGGATACAGTATCAATTGATGAAGCAAGAAAAAGGTTATCGGAGAAATATAAAAATGCCGGATTATAAAATAGAATTACTCTCAACTGCGTGGAGAGAACTTGATGAAATTGCTGATATACATTTATCTTTGGTTGGAGTAAAATCAGCCGAAAAGATAACAAATGAAATTCTCGACGCCATAAATACCCTTAAAAACAACCCTTACATGGGCTGTGTAGTTGATGAGCCTATGTTATTTAATGATGGATATAGAAAGCTTATATGTGGGAAATATCTTTGCTTTTATAAAGTGTTGGGGCATATAGTATATATTTATCATATTGCCGATGGTAGAAGAAATTATTCAAAGATGTTTGAATAAAATAAAAAATGTTTACAATTCAGCTATCATATGTTATTTAACAAATTTCGACTCTGCGGAGTCGCCCAGGCTTTCCGTTCGCTCTGGACCTTCGGGGCACATATATATTTGCTTTATAAATGTGGCTGAATAGTAATGATAATACTATTAAAAAAGTAAAAATTGAAATGAAATTATTAAAAAAAGAAAGGTGATTGATTAATGGTAAATCTAAAAAAACGTAATACTATAAGAGAAAAGCATCCAAATTACGACAATATATCATACGAAGAACAATTAAAAAAAGAATATGCTCATTTACAAAAAGATGAAAAATCACCTTTGAAAGAAGACATTTTTTATAGGGAAATGAAGCCTCAATATAATAATAGAGATATTCAAAATGAATGTGAATTTCAATCAGAAATTTTTGATACCTCTGCTAAAAATATTGATACCTCTATTTTTATTTATGAAATAGAGGAGGGGAATTTTAAAAGTGTAGTAATAGAAGGAATATCGGATGAAGATATAGATATAGAAGATATAGAATATATAGAAATACCCTCTAAAATAGAAGGTTGGCCTGTGACTAGAATAGGAGAAAAAGCTTTTTGGGGTTGTACTAATTTAAAATCAATAAAAATTCCGAGTTCAGTAATGGAGATAGGAGAATATGCTTTTTCAGATTGTTTCAGTCTAACATCAATTTCTATTCCGAATTCAGTAACAAGTATAGGGTATCGTGCTTTTGAAAATTGTGAGAGGCTAACTTCTATCTCTATTCCAAATTCATTAACAAGTATAGGGCACGG